>DAIDHF010000043.1:0-8385 GCA_027452005.1 Acidimicrobiales bacterium | reverse complement strand
CGCAGGGCTTCCAGTCAGGGGCCTGGGGTGAACAGTCCTGGCGACACCAAGACCCAGTTCAATCTGTACTCGGTGTTCCGGTCGGTTGCCAACCAGGTTGGAGATCGCGAGTGTATCGTCCAGGGCGACCTCCGACTTACCTATGCCGATGTCCTGGCAAATTCCAACAAGCTGGCTCGATTTCTAAACTCACGTGGTCTGGGAGTAAAACACGCCAGACAATCCCTTTCCAACCACGAGTCAGGCCAGGACCATGTGGGCATCTACCTGTACAACTCGAACGTGTATATCGAGTCCATGCTGGCCTGCTTCCAGTCCAGATGCGCCCCGTTCAACGTGAACTACCGGTACGTCAAAGACGAACTGGTCTACCTGTTAGAGGACGCCAGAACCAACGGTCTGATATTCAATTCAACCTTCGCCGGGGTGCTAAGTGAAGTCCTAAAAGAACTCCCCCAGATAGAGGTCCTCGTCCAGGTGGCCGATGACCCCACCATCGGCCTCGTGGACGGGGCACTGTGGTATGAGGACATCATGGGTGATGACGAACTCCCCAGCCTCGATCTAGACCTATCGCCTGACGATTTGTATATCTTGTACACGGGTGGGACCACCGGGATGCCCAAGGGGGTCCTGTGGCGCCAACACGACATCTTCATGGCCGCCATGGGAGGAAGAAAGATTACCAACTGGGAGGTGGTTGAAGACTACAAGTCCATCGAGGACGCAGCCCGAGAGGGGTCGGCACTTAGATCCATGCCCCTTCCCCCGCTCATGCATGGTGCGGCCCAGTGGATGAGCTTTATGGGCATAACCGCCGGGGGGACCTTGGTAATGCCCACTAATACCAAGTACCTCGACCCGGTTGACTGCTGGGAGACTATCGCCCGAGAGCACGTCAATATCGTGGCCGTGGTGGGCGACGCTATGGCCCGACCGCTCCTTGAAGAACTTCAACGGGCGAGTGCAAGCGGAACACCATATGACACTTCGTCGATCTTGGCCGTGGGTAACGGCGGGGCTCCCATGAGCACCCAGGTCAAGTCCAAACTCTTGGACCTACTAGGACCTATTGTGGTCTCGGACTCAGTGGGCTCGTCTGAGACCGGGGCCCAGGCCTCACACATATCGGTAAAAGATAGTGTGGGATCTGGAACCTTTCAACCTGGCCCCGGGGCTGTTGTGGTGAATGAGTTCATGACTCGGTTACTTGAACCCGGAGACGATGAGATCGGGTGGCTCGGCCAAGTGGGTTGGGTTCCTCTGGGATATCTAGGTGATCCTGAAAAGACCTCCAAGACTTTTCCGGTAATAGACGGGGTAAGGTACTCAATCCCCGGGGACCGAGCAAAGGTATCGCAAGACGGTGTCATAGAATTACTCGGCCGGGACTCCATTACAATAAACTCGGGTGGTGAGAAGATCTTCGTCGAAGAGGTCGAGCTCTCCTTGACGAGCCACCCCGACGTAGATGACTGCGTGGTTGTTGGTCGTAGTTCCAGTAAGTGGGGGCAGGAGGTGGTAGCTATTGTCCAGCCTCGCCCGGGCTCAAACCCTGACACGAACAGCCTCATCGAACATGCCGCGACAACTATTGCCCGATATAAGCTCCCTAAAGAGATCCTGTTAGTCGAGCGAGTCCAGAGATCCCCGGCTGGCAAGGCCGACTACCGGTGGGCTAAAGCCCTGGCCGAATCCGGGCAGGATCTCCCGGGATAATTTTCCTGGTCACCAAAGACCGACTAACTTGTAGAGACCATGACTTGCCTGAACAATCGGCCTTCCAACTCCTCGGGGGTAATGTGATCGACGACCTGGCCGTTGTCGCCCGTGACCTTACCAAGACCTTCAAAGGGGGAACCTTGGCCCTTGACAACCTGAGCATCGAGGTTGCCCGGGCTTCAGTACTTGGCCTGCTCGGTCCCAATGGAGCTGGCAAGACCACGGCAGTCCGGATTTTGACCACGATCATCAAGCCCGACTCGGGCACGGCGTTTATTTTGGGAACCGACGTTATACGCGATCCGGCCCGGGTCCGGTCGGTAATCGGCCTGGCCGGCCAGAACGCCGCAGTCGACGAGAACCTGACCGGGCTCGAAAATCTGAGGATGGTGGGCGACCTCAACCACCTCCCCCGAGGAGAGGTCAAGGCTCGAGCCCGTGAGTTGATCTCCCAGTTCGATCTGGCCGATGCCGCCAACCGTCCTCTCAAGACGTACTCAGGGGGGATGAGGCGACGTCTGGATATCGCGGCCTCCCTCGTGGCCCGGCCAGCCGTGTTGTTCTTAGACGAGCCCACCACGGGACTTGACCCCCAGAGTAGAAACGATTTGTGGGAGGTCATTGAAAACTTGGTTGAACAGGGGACCACGGTATTGCTCACGACCCAGTACCTAGAAGAAGCTGACCGCCTGGCAAGACAGATTGTCGTGGTCGACCACGGGCGTGAGATTGCCAAGGGCACCCCAGGAGAGCTCAAGGCTCGCCTGGGTCAGACCGTACTGGAGATCGGCTTCTTGGACCACGAGATCGCCGTGCGGGCGCTTGGGGTTCTGGGCCAGCTGGGCAAGATCCCCCCGACCAGAGACGGGCACCTGGTCGAGGTCCCCGTGGACGACGGCCCCAAATCGGCCTTGGAGGCTTTGAGGGTATTGGACTCCGCCGAGATCCAACCGACCACGTTCACCCTACGAGAGCCCAGCCTCGACGACGTATTCTTGTCGATTACCGGAAAGACGACCGAGTGACCGCGACCACCGCGTTGCCAGCCGATTATTCCGAGGCCTATGCCAGGGAAGAAGATATCAAATGGGTGGTTCGTGACGCCCTCACCATGACCAAAAGAAACCTGATCGCCTACGTTCGCATCCCAGAGGCGGCCTTTTTCTCTAGCGTCCAACCGATCATGTTTGTCCTCTTATTCAGGTACGTTTTCGCCGGGGCAATCAACGTTCCCCACATCGGGTACGTCGATTACATGATGCCCGGGATCTTCGTACAGACGGTTGCGTTCGGGTCGGTGTCTACGAGCATCGGCCTAGCCGAGGACCTCCAGAAGGGACTAATCGAGCGGTTTCGGGCCCTCCCCATGTCGAGGTCTGCCGTCCTGGCCGGGAGAACCACGGCCGACCTGTGCCGGAACGTGTTCGTGGTAGCCCTGATCACCGGGGTCGGGTACCTGGTCGGGTTCAGGGTCCACACGGGTCTCATGTCCTTTCTCGGTGGAGTGGGAATATTACTCCTGTTTGCCTACGCCCTTTCGTGGGGGTTTGCAGTAATCGGTCTGAGCGCCCCGAACAGTGAGACCGCCCAGGTCATGTCGTTCCCACTCTTGTTCCCGTTGACATTTGCGTCATCGTCGTTCGTCCCGGTCAAGACCATGCCCGGGTGGCTCCAGGGCTTTGCCAACCACCAACCGGTCAGCCTGGTGGCCAACTCTGCCCGGGCCCTCATGGAGGGTAAGGTCGCCTTACTCGGTAGTGGGACCGTGGGCGCTACGGTGGTTCAAGCCCTAATCTGGGTCGTGGGTTTACTCATTATCTTGTCCCCCCTGGCCGTGAGCCGGTATCGGCGGGTTAGTTAGGTTCACCCACCCAGACTCGGTCGCCCAAATGAATCTCCCCAGGTCTAGCAACCGCCGCGTACACCCCCAGGCAGGTATGGTGGCTTTCTGCCAGAGTTCTCAGGACGGCCTTTTCAACTCCTAACGGTTCGTGCTCTAAATGTCTGGGCTGAGCCCGGGTAGGCATGGCACACCTAACGGTCGGGGCAAACACGACCAACCCGCAGGTCCCAATTGAAAGTTCACGTCCGATCCAGGTCTCATCTACAAAGTCTAGGTCGGTGCCCGAGGTGTCTATAACCAATGACGGTCTAAAGCGGCGAACGTCCCAAGAGAGATCCGGGGAGAGTTGGGCAGCATCGGCCAGACTCGTCGTGGCCAGTATATGGACAGCTGCCGCATCCAAGAACGTCCCAGGTGGACACGGGAAGTCCATAGTCCCCGAGTTCAAATCGAGAGGATCCACGTCTGTCTCATAACTTGCACCCTCGCCATTAGTTGCCGTGACCAACTCGACCGGCTCGCCAAACCATTCAGATAGTTTTGAATCTATAGCCGGGTCACTCCCTCGACCGATCTCAATCACGTCACCTCTGTATTCGGTGTCTCCGGTTGGGATCAAGATCTCCAGTCGGTCACCCTTTAGAGCGCTCTTGGCCTCCAGCAGCTTCCCCCAACGCTTGGCCGATAAGATCTTGCCAGTTGTAACACTTCTTAGTCCAAATCCCCGGTCCCCGAAGAAACCCGAACTCGTCACCTCGACTTGGTCTAGTGCCTCACCTTGAAAGGACTTGACCGGATAACGCCAGATCTGCGCCACACTCGGACTAATCTCGGTCATATTAGGGCAATATACACCATTTCTACCTCAGACAATCATATGCTTTTTATCTATTATGACTAACGCGGACTGCACCCCTGAGATATTTGGGGGGGGAGGCGTCATTTGGCGAGTCTATAACGGGTCCCTCCAGGTTGTCTTAGTCCATCACGGGACCCAGGGCGACTGGTCAATCCCCAAGGGTAAACAAGATCCCGGAGAGGACATCGAGACCTGTGCGGTGCGTGAGGTCCTCGAAGAGACCGGGTTGCACTGTGAAACCGACCTATACATCGGGGCGTTCCACTATATAGACCGATATAATAGGACCAAGGTCGTCCAGTACTGGTCAATGCATGCCGGTGACGACGAAGAGCTTCACGTTCTCTCGCCCACAATGGAGATTGATGATGCCAGATGGGTCAACATTGACGAGGCTGTCAACATGGTTACTATCTCTCGGGACAGACTTGTCCTGTGCGGATTCGTGGGAAGCTACAACCTCTATACGGCCTCCTCTAAGTCCTATCAGGCTAACCTGGACGTGGCCAAAGCACCCTTTCTAGCAATCCGTCACGGGAGTGCTGGGGATCGAGGAAAGTTCAAGGGATCCGACCAAAAACGCCCACTAGATGAAAAGGGGACTGCTCAAGCTTCCCGGCTAGCTATCTATCTTGCCCAGTTCCCAATAGACACAATCTTGTCGAGCCCGGCTGCCAGGTGCACACAGACCGTGGAACCATTTAGTCAACTAACCGGTTTATCAATCGAGACAACCAAGTCCTTAGGTGAGGGAAGTTTCTGCTCTACAAAAGAGCTGCTCTATGAGATCATGAGGCCGGGCACATTGGTGTGTACGCACGGAGACGTCTTAGAGCACATAGTGAACCAGGTTGCTATTACAAGCGGGCTGACAGTGCCGGGTCTGGGCGAACTAAAGAAGGCCTCCATGTGGATCTTCAACGGATCTTCAAACGGGTCCACGGCCTCAGAGGGACCAAGGTTCAAGGTCGCCGGCTACCTACCTCCTCCGCGTACCTAATCTGCCAAACCCTGGCCAGAAGACGCCGTAGAGATCCGCCGGACTGATTAGCTGGCCCGGGTGATCGTGACCGGTAATTGAGCCAACCCGCGTAGGACTAAGTTGTCCTTGTAGATGGGTTCGTTGTTGACCAACTTGAGATTCGTCTTTGAAAAGATCAAGTGTAGAGCAACTTGGGCCTCCATCCTAGCCAGTGGTGCCCCCAAACAGTGGTGAAGACCAAAGCCAAACCCCAGGTGATTGACCTCTGGCCTTGCCAGATTGAGTGACTCGGGATCTGAAAAGGCATCTGGATCCCGGTTAGCCGATCCGATCAGCATCAACGCAAACTCCCCTGGAGCAAAAATCTCTCCTGATACCTCGGTCTTCTCGGTTGCAACCCTCCCTGTCCACTGTACCGGGGATACAAACCTGAGTAGCTCCTCCACGGAATTACGCAGATCGTCTTGGTTGCCCAATAAAACCTCTATCTGATCAGGATTTTGCAACAGACTGATTATAGACCCGGACAACAGGTTCACGGTTGTCTCATGTCCGGCCACGAGCAATAGTATCAACGTTGATAGCAACTCGGGGTGAGACAGTTTGTCACCCTCTTCTTCAACCGACACGAGCAGGCTTACGAGATCTTGCCTCGGGTCCTTTCGCCGCTCTTCAATAAGCCCGGTAAAGTACATAATAAATGACAAAAACCCGTTCATACGCATCTGAACTAGATCTTCAGTGAGGAGAAAATCTGGGTCCAGGCCCCGGGCGAGTGCCTCAGACCACTTCTTAAACATGGCCCGGTCTTCAACCGGAATACCGAGCATCTCCGAAATGATTGCCACTGGGAGCGGGTACGCGAAACTCTCAACCAAATCTACGGTTCCGACAGCCAATGACTCGTCTATGAGCCGGTCTGCAACTTCTAGGACACTGTCTCTCAGGCTCTCTACAACCCGTGGGGTAAATGCCTTGGCTACCAGTCCACGAAGTCGAGTGTGATCGGGGGGATCCTTGAACAGAAACGGGGCCATCTCCTCTTGGATCTCAATGGGAATCTCCGAGTCTCGAATATTGCGAATTGCCTCAGGTTTGAGCAGTTCTGGATCTGCCCGTCTCCCGTTTGAAGAAAATCGTCGATCTTTTAGGATAGACAAGCAATCGGCATGCCTGGTTACAACTCGAAACCCTAGGTCACTCTTGTGAATCGGATTTTCAGATCTGAGTCTTTGATAGAGCGGATAGGGATCCACAACAAAATTACGGTCGCGGGGATCGTATATTAGCTGTTGGCCCCCCCTGGACATTTCCCCGGTCATCTACTGAATTCTAACCGCTCCAGAATTCCTAGGCATTTCTAGGTACTCTGGAGCGGAACCTCTGGAAGCTAGTTGGCCCGCCCGCCACTGAGAAACAGTGGAGCGGAATCCATTCAAGCCGCCTCGGTGGACTTGGCCTCGATTGACCCGGTAGAGGACTGGGTTGAAATCTCAATCTTTCGTGCCTTGGCCTGCTCTGCAATTGGAACCGTGACTGTTAGCACCCCGTCCTTGTAGGACGCCGCAACCTTGTCGGTATCTAGGGCCTGGCCCAACGAGAGTTGCCTTGTAAATTCGCCGAACTGGCGCTCGTTGACGAGGACTTGGGCTCCTTGTATTTGGGGTGCCTGCCGTTCGGCCTTAACCGTTAAGGTGTCCTTCTCTACGGTCAACTCAATCGAATCAGGGGAAACACCGGGAAGATCAAACACGGCCTCGACATGATCGTCATAGCGGTGTACATCTAGGGCAAGTCCAGCCAGAGACGTCCCGTAAGAACCAGGTCCCCAAACCTGCCGCGAGAGCCGGTCCAACTCCCGGAATGGATCATATCTCAAAATCATAGCAACCTCCTTCAATATTGTTATAGTACCTATGTTTACTAAACTTGATAGTAACATACTCATATTTCATATGTCAAGGGGATAAAGGGAAGAATTTTTAGGTGATCTGGTTCATATGTAGTTCTCGGCAGCAAGACCCGTAACTTTGTTAGTGTCCCAAGACAGAAACCAGGAACTATCAGGTAACCTGTACTAGATGACAAGCCCAGCAACTTCTCCCGGTCACTAGACCCGGTGTCGAATACCGTTCACCCAAGTCCAGAGTCCCCAGGTGACTTAGAGACCCTCAGGCGAGACATCGTGGTGCTCGGGGCGATGGTGGTCGAGGCCATGCAGGCTGCCACAGCGGCACTACTCGATACAGACCTAGAAACGGGCGAGAAAGTGATCGACGGAGACGTGGCAATTGACAACCTGGCTCACTCAATTGAAGACCGGGCCTATGAGTTTTTGGCCTCTCGGCACCTGGCCGGTGAAGAACTCAGGACAACCGTGGCAATTATCAAGGTTGTCTATGCTCTGGGTAGAACTGGGGACCTCATGATAAACGTGGCCAAGGCCTCACGCCATCTGTACCCACATCCCTTAGATGCCCGCCTCAGGGGTCTGATCGACCGTATGCGCGAACAGGCCACAGTTCAGATGAGGGTCGCAATTGACGCGTTTGCCGACATGGATCCGGTGAAGGCATCAGCCCTGTCTGACATGGATGACGCTATGGACGACCTCCAGCGAGATCTGTTCAGGACGATTTTTACAAATACCACGCCAGATGAGGTAGGAATACATCGGGCCGTGCAGATGGCCCTGGTGGGTCGCTTTTTTGAGCGAACCGCCGATCATGCGGTCAGTATCGGGGAACGAGTTACCTATATAATTGAAGGGTGGCAGTAAAACTAGACCTTATAAGGTCTAGGAGATCGTTGTAACCCCGTTAGTATAGGGCGTTAGACATTCGGGGATAGTAACCGATCCGTCTTGATTTCGGTAGGTCTCAACTAGAGCCGCCCAAACCCTGGGAACGGCCACAGCAGACCCGTTGAGCGTGTTTACCAAATTTAGCTCCTTGCCAGACCTGAATCGAATGTTCGCTC
>DAIDHF010000042.1 GCA_027452005.1 Acidimicrobiales bacterium | reverse complement strand
GACGGTACATGTAGGAAGTCCCTATCAGATTGTTATTACATCTGCATCGCTCTCAAACCTGGCCGCTACAACTCCAGATATAGGCCCGATTGATGTTGCGATTGAAGACGCATACGGTAACCTGTCGCCAGTCGGCTCTAACTTGGTGGTAAACCTGACATCCTCGTCGGGTACAGGGTTATTTTCAAACTGGACGGGATCTTCTTGCTCAGCAACAACGTTGACCAGCTTCACTATTACTACTGGCCAAGACAGTTATTCACTTTGTTACGGGAACACACTGGCCAGCACACAGACGATTACCTTGACAACTACTGGGCTCACTGTAAATACGGCCAGCCAGAGTGAGACGGTAACTCCACAGTCACCCTATCAGTTGGCCGTGACTGGATCCTATACTGGACCGAAGTCCTCTACACCAAATATGGGACCGATCACGGCCACCCTAGAAGATGAGTTTGGCAACGCAACAAATGCAACTTCGGCTACCACGGTGTCGGTTAGCGATACTCCAGCATCCGGGGCGTTTTCAAGTTGGACCGGCGCCACCTGTTCAACTGCAACTGCAAGTTCGTTTACCATTGCCCAAGCGAGCACGTCGGTTTCAATGTGCTTTGGATCGTCAACATCGGGTGCCTATACGACTACCTACTCGGTATCAGGACTCACCGGAACCGGAACAATCAATCTGACTGAAACAGTGCAAGCCTCGGGAGCCTGGTTGTCCCAGAGTTACGCGAATAGTTACCAGACGTCACTAGCCGGAGACGCTTACGGGACCTCGTTTGCTGGTAGCAACATTATGGCTGTTGGGGACGACTATGACAGTGCTAACTCGCAATATGGTCAGATTAGCTACCAACCCGGTACCGGGTCTAACTGGGAGCTAATTAGCGAGTTGGATGGAAGCCCCTTCTCGGCTCAGGCGACAAATATTGCCGGTTCAGCTACTGTTAATTCGGTGTCATGTCCGGTGGCCTCATTCTGTGCGGCTGTTGACTCGACCGGCGATGTGTATGTCTACAAGGGTGGGACAATCTCGTCTTGGACCAAGTCAAACGTCGATGGATCAACCGGACTAACTTCTGTATCGTGCGTGGATTCCTCTAACTGCCTCGCCGTAGATGCAAGGGGAAATGGGTTTTACTACAACGGCTCGTCTTGGACAATCTCGGCAAGTGGAGACGGGACTGTCGTACTTGAGTCAGCATCTTGTTATTCGTCGACTTTTTGTATGGTAGTGGACTCGACCGGAAACTATATGACCTACAATATCTCTACAAATACCTGGGGAGCGGTAACTGCAACTGGAGATGGAGCTACTTTGACCTCGGTTTCGTGTGCGGCATCGAACTTCTGCGAGGCCGTAGACGTCAATGGGAAGGCCCTAAGCTATAACGGAACTTCGTGGTCGGCAGCGTCCACCATTGATACAAATGGAAACTTGAAGTCAGTATCTTGTCCAACAAGTACTTTCTGTGGTGCGGTTGATCAGTCTGGACATGCCCTTATAGCTACAGGGGCAGGGCCCACCTGGGGAAGTCCAACCGTTTTGGGAGCTGCGTTAGGTTCCATATCTTGTACCTCTGTTTCAACGTGCATTGCAGTTGGTGGCGCCACCGGTTACGGTTACACTGGGAGTTCATGGATGGCAGCTGGCACCTCAGTGGATGGGTCCAACACCCTTGTGGCCGTCTCTTGTGCAACACCCTCATTTTGTGTGGGTGGCGATAACGCTGGGAATGCAGTTTTTGCTCAAGTGAACGGTACTGGAATCTCAACTGGTCCCGTGAGTGCAATATCGTGTCCAAGCGCAACTGAGTGCGTAGCCGTAGCAAGCTTGTACTCAAATGGAACTAATAACGCCATATTGACCTCGAACAATCCCACAAATCCGTTCTCATGGACCTCACAAACGGTACCCAGTGGAGTAAAAGACATTTACGGGGTATCGTGTGGGTCAACCTCTGTGTGTTTCGCGGTAGGGACAAGTACATCGGGTAACGCTGAAAGCCTTCTAGAATCCACCAACGGAGGAGTAAGTTGGACTGCGATAGGTTCTAGTATCTCCCAGGGAACATACACGACAGGTTCGGTCGACTCACTTACGGGCATAAGTTGTATAAGTGCGACTGAATGTATTGCTGCAGGTCAGGGTTCATCGGGGTCGGGCCTAGAGGGCGTAATTGTCTACTATAACGGGTCGACGTGGACCGTAGAGTTTTATGACACTAGCGGGGGAGAGTTTACCGGAGTGTCTTGTCCATCGACTACCGAGTGTTTCGTTTCTGGCGATGGAGGGGCATATGCCCAAATCTATGAGGATACCACGGTGACAACTGCACCTGGCACCTGGACCCAGTCACTAAGTACGTCGGCGGTAACTTATCTCTATGACCTGGGTTGCACGTCGGCAAGTGCTTGCTATGGAGTCGGGTTTGCCTATCCTGGAGGTGGCACTCTTGGTGGCAAGACAGTATCGTCTGGCGGGGTTGTGGTAAGCAACGTCAGTGGTTCTTGGGCGGTAAGTGAGAACGACAATCTAAATGGTTCGACTTCAAAAGAGTCTGGATGGTATGGAATAGCCTGCAATACAACCCTGTGCTCAATTGTCGGGACGGAAGGTGGATCTACCAACTACAGTCCTATGGCAGGATATGGTTCATAGGCCTATAATATAGATCTATATTTCCACGTCCTAAGTTAGACTCCAGATCGGGGACCTTTGAAGAGGAAGACATATCGTAGAGTTGGAGTTATTTCAATAGCTCTGGTTTGGGTCGCAACCGGGTTCCTGGCTGGGTTTGGTGGTTCAGCCAGCGCAATTATTCTGGGGGGATCTACAAGCATAAACACTATTGTTGGGATTGGTGACTCTGCCGGGGACGGACCGGCTGGACCGGCCACGTCAACCCAGCTAAATGGACCTGAGGGTGTTGCGGTTTCGTCATCTGGCACACTATATGTTGCCGACACAAACAACGACGTAGTCTGGGCGGTATCTGGTGGGAATGCTAGCGTTTATGCTGGGACCCCGGGGGTTGCTGGTAATGGTGGCAACGGAGGACTGGCAACCGCGGCTACTCTTGACTATCCAACTGGACTAGCACTTGACTCTTCTGGTGACCTGTTTATCGTCGACAGCGTTCTTTGCTCAGTTAGAGAGGTGTCGGCTTCAACCGGAGATATCTCAACGGTATTGGGTACGGGTACTTGTGGTTCGGTAGTACCCGGCTCATCGGTATCAGGGACTACTTTGAAGATAAACGACAACGGCCAGCAGGGGATCTACGTAGATTCTTCCAATAATCTGTACGTGTCTAGTTTTGGGAGTGGATCTAACTGTATTGTAATCAAAGAGGTACTATCAACCCTCCAGGCCAGCCTATTTGCGGGAAAGTCCGGATCGTGCGGACTGGCTGGGATAGGCGGGGTAGCCACATCAGCAACCTTGAGCTCTATAAGCGCCATATCTGGAGATTCCGTGGGGAATATATATTTGGGAGATCCCAATAACTGTGAAGTGTGGAAGGTGTCTTCAGTGGGGGACATCTCTTACTATGCAGGGGTCGGGACCACTTGTGGATACAGTGGTGATGGAGGACTGGCAATAGCAGCCAAGATCGGGTCTGTCTCCGGACTGGCTGTAGATAGTGCAGGGGATCTGTTTATCTCCGAGTATGACAACTGCATCGTAAAAGAGGTATTTGCATCAGGGTATATAACTACAGCAGCTGGAGCTTTACCACCGAATTGCGGGTACGGGGGAGATGGAGGTTCCCCGACTAACGCTAAGCTAGATCATCCAAGCCAAGTAGCGGTAAACTCTAAAGGAGACCTCTTTATTGCTGACACGGCAAATGACGTGATAAGAGAGGTCACCGAAGGATCTCCCACGGTATCGGGTCTTTCGCCTAGTAGTGGACCTTCTAGCGGGGGGACCTCAGTTACCATAACTGGAACGAACTTCTCGGGGGTTACGGGAGTTAGTTTTGGAACTAATACGTCTAGTTCATTTCAGGTCCTCTCGCCAACTGAGCTGGTCGTGGTCACTCCACCGGGGACAAATGGTACCGCCAACGTTGAGGTAATTACCTTGAGCGGATTTTCCCTAGCAAGCTCTTCGAGCAAGTTTACGTATTTTCCCTCTGGAAGCCAACAGGCCACAAACATATCGATCTCGGTTGTACCCAACCCGGCATCAGTCGGTGAGCCCGTGGGCGTCACGGCCACGGTGTCATCAGGAGGCCAGGCACTGGGTGTAGGAACGGTGACCTTCTTGCTGGGCGCAACCCAAGTCGGGTCTTCCCAGGTAAGTTCCCAGGGGACCGCAAGCTATAGTCTGACCGGGCTAAGTCAGGGCACTTACAGCGTCGGTGCCAACTACTCAGGTTATGGGTCATATAGCTCTTCCAACGCCCTAGCAATCTCTCTGACCATCGAGTCCACCGGGGGAGGTACACCCACAACTACCTCTCCTACTACAACACAGCCCGGTACTTCGACTACGACTAGTCCTACCTCAACTACTCCTCCTACTACAACACAGCCGGGGTCGACTTCTACTACACAACCAGTTCAAGGTGCCGTGACAGGCTATTACGAGGTCGCCGCCGACGGGGGCCTGTTCGCCTTTGGCGACGCCAATTTCTACGGCTCGATGGGAACCAAACCCCTAAATGCTCCAATAGTCTCGATGGCGATCACCCCGGACGCAAAGGGCTACTACGAGGTCGCCGCCGACGGGGGCCTGTTCGCGTTTGGCGACGCCAACTTCTACGGGTCCATGGGTGGAAGACCCCTCAATCAGCCTGTTGTAGGCTTTGTGGCATTTTAGGACGACTACGACTTTAAGCTTCTCACACCATTAAATAATTGCATCCACTCTGTTTTGCCTGGAGTCGTAAATAGTAACTCAGCGTCCTATTACCACACGACCGATATTCCGGGATGATGATAGTTGCGAATCGATTGATCTTTTGAGATAAGTCTCCAACCGTTATCAATAGCGGTCGCAAAGATAATTCGGTCGGCCGGATCGCTCGACATGGTTGGGGGCAACATGACGGCAATCTCGGCAATCGTGGGAGTTATCCCGATTGTCCGTACCTGTTGTGATATCTCTCTGAGCCAGGTGCCAATTGGCACAGTAATCTCGATCCGGCGGTTTGCCACCAACCAGGCCAACTCAAACCAGGTAATATCCGATACGGCCAACTCATCTGAATCTTCAATTGCTTTTGTCGCTTCTGAGCTAAGTCTGTCGGGCTCCGCCGACCACCAGTGGATTACGTGGGTATCTAGAACAACGGTGGTCAATCAAGCTTCCAAACCACTTGAGTGGAGAAGAGATCTTCGTCGCTTGCAGCCGACACGGCAATCCCGGACAGCTTGCCTTTAAGAGAGCTCGGACCGCGTGCCGGCACAAGTCGGGCCACGGTCCGACCGTGCTTGGTTATCTCGATCTCGTCGCCCGATGCGACATCGTCAAGCAGGGCTAGGATGGTTGCCTTTGCTTGAGTTGCGGTCACTTGTCTGGTCATATAGTCATTATAGTGGTCATTATAAGAACTTGCAACAGGCTGCAACTTTAGTATGCCAATTGTTTTTCTTCCTATGAGGACGTATTAGCTGGTCTATGAGCTTCTTTTCGTGGTAGTGCCACGAACAAATCCATTCAGGAGTCGGCTACTGTACTCCTGGGGATGTCTACTACGGGCGGGTAGGACCAATTGACGCTCGCCGCCAGCTGACTTTGGATTTAGCCTACGCAGCCCATCCAGAGCGCTTCGTGGCCAAGAATCCCGTTATACCGGCCTTACCCGGATCAGTATTTAAAAGCCAGGCCAGATGAAATCCCACGGCATAAGTTACGAATCCAAGCAACTTATGAGGAGGTGCTTGCCTGGGCACATTGATTCTCATCAAAAAGTGTCTAAAAAAGGTTGACAGGTTCCGTCACGATCCAAGTACGAAGCGAGCCTTCTCCGCCCGAAGCATCTCGTACGGAGACATGACCTTGACACTAACTCCGATGCACGCATCGGGAATCTTGATTCGCTTGGTCGAGTTCGAAGGAATCTCGTGACTAACGACGACCTGACCATGAGCATGGGCCTGTGCAACGAGGTAGTAGTCCGCTCCGGTCTGGAGGAACGTACTGATAGCTGTCGGGTCATAGTTCCCGCTACTTGCCCAGGTGCTCACTGCTGCGAGGCTGGCAGGAGTCAAAGCATCAGGTGGGATGAAGAAGGCATTTCCCCGTGCTTGTGCCCACTCCGAAAGATCATCATCGCCAGCGAGTAGCTCATCACGGACCTTCTCGATGGAGAAGACCGTTCCGTTAGCATTACTCGCATCAAGCCAGTCCCAAAATGCCGGACAGAAGTCGAAGCCCTAGTGAAGCTTCTTCCCCTGGATGAAGATGTTGGCATCGAGGAGGTACGCCATCACACCACACCGAGGTGGCGGGCAAGCTCGTCGAAGGTCGCGTGCTTTTTGAAGCCGAGCATCTGGTAGGCATCTCGATGCAGGGTTTGCCCTTCAAGCGTGCTCTCGATGAGCGCTCGGGCAAAACGCTTGCTGACTCGCACGGGCTGGGTGTTGTAGAAGTTGCCGCCACCGCTTTGCCGGTCTTCCATGAGGCCAATGACCCGCTCACGCTTTTCGGCGTAGGCAGCTCGAAAATGCGACTGAGCCAAGTAACCAACATCGAAGAGACGGCGCAGTACAACAAGCGTGCTCACCTTAAACTGGTGAGCAAGTCGCTGTAGGTCATCGGTGAGGTAGTTCCGGTCAAACTCAACATCCTGGAGACCGGCTGCAGGGACGAGGAACTCAGCCGCGACAGCGTTGCACCATAACTCGATTGTATTCGTGGACGGCGAACTCGCCATATTGGCATCGTCCACCCCAGATTCACCAAGCCAGATGTGAGCAAGCTCGTGGGCAAGCGTGAAGATTTGTGCGGCCTTCGTGTCAGCTCCGTTGACGAAGATCAATGGGGCAAGATCATCCGATAGGGCGAAGCCCCGGAACTCCTCGGGGTCGAGCTTGCGACGGGTGTTACTGCCGACGACGCCATTCACCATAACTAGAATGCCTTGCTCGTCCACCGCATTGAGGAGGCGGCTGAAGGCTTCGCTCCATGTCGAGCCCCGCTCACCCGGCTCAAAGGAGAGGACGGTTCGCATCTGTCGGGCCGCTTCGACAAAGTCCACGTGAGTCGTGAGGGTGCCGACGAACGACACCGGGTCTTCTCGGTGGACACGTGCAAAGTCCCGATACCAGTCCTGCCTCTGCTGGCACTGGTAGATCGTGTCCAGCAGGTCCGGACTACCCTGCCCGATCGCCACATCCCCGATGGTTCGGAAGTCCGGCACCGGGAGGCTTTCCTCCGGAGGTTCCGGCAGGAACAGATATCCGATGGGCGTGTGGGTTGCCTGGGCGAACTTCTCCAGCTGCTTGAGAGTCGGCTGCTTCGTACCGGCTTCCCACTCATCTAGGGCCGGGAACTTCGTGTCCAGGTCCGCTGGAGATATTCTAGATCGACTTCGTGCCCAAGCCAGGAGCTCGCCTCGGACAGGAACCCGCACCGTCACTGCCCGTACCGAAGCGTGCTGAAGGCGCAGATCAGCACGTCAGGGGAGAAGGGGAAGGTCAGCCAGCACATAGCACGATATTACTAGAGAGGAGTCGCGGTTCGGGGCGTGGCCCCAAAGATCTTAGATCGTGTCGTCCCCCTGCTTTATGGATACGCCGAGGGAGACTCAGTGGCTGGAGAGCGAAAAGAAAAGGAGTGCCTAGGAATGCCTAGGAATTTTGGAGCGGAACTTCACGTAGCCAGAAGCAATTCCCCCAGCAGGTTGCAACTTTAGTATCTGTATTCCTCGGTGTGCTTTGAAATTCGACTGAGAGTATCTTTTGATATTTCTCTCTTGTATGAGCTTGGAGGAAGCACGTCATTGAGGTTTGGCTGTTTGAGGTAACTTTTCGGGGTTCCCTCAAAGGGGTTGGTCGGAGCTGGCAGATCGGGGGGTTCAATAAAGTTTGGGTACTTTGACTTGAAATCGAGAAAGTCCAGCATGTTCAGGGCATTTGCATCTCGATAGGTCAAAGCCGGAAGGTTCCACTTAGTCTCAATCAACTTGAGAATGGATGTGTGGTCGTAGACTAAGTGCGATACGTAGTCCTTCTTTGAATAGGGACTGATCAGAGCATTTGGGACTCGAAACCCGGTGTGTCCGTAGCCCCCTTTTGGGGCACCGGGTCCGTCGGCTTTGTAGTCGGGCGGGACGTTGTCTGGAAGGACCGCCGGGGCAGGGGGCACGTGATCGTAGAATCCCCCGTGCTCGTCATAACACCAAACCAGCACGGACTTGGGCCAAAGAGGAGATCCCATTAGAGCGTTCACAACCATGGCAACGTAGCCCTCGCCAATTGATATGTCTCCCTCTTCTTCTGATCCCATTCCAGTTGCCGGGGGATCAATTAGAGAGACCGATGGAAGGGTTCCGTGGAGGCAGTCAACGAAGAACTCCTCGATGTGGGCGAGATTGTTGTTGGTTTGAGCTTTCAGAAAGTTAGGAATGTCGAGAGCTACGGTTGGAAGGTCGTAGTAGTAGTCCTTCCAGGAGATATTGAACGCATTTAGGCGGTCGAAGATTGAACCATTGGGAAAGTCCTTGAATGCAATACCTGAAGAGTCTGTCTCGATATTTCCAAGGGCGGTTCCGGCGATGAGGAACCTGCGGTTGGGATAGGTCTGGGCCATAACCGAGCAAAAGTACCGATCACCAACCGGGAAAGTCTCGGCTAGTCCGTAGTAAAAGGGGAGTTCCGGTTTGTCCCAGTAGCCCATGGCTCCTGGACCACAAGCCTTTACAAATCCGTTATTCTGCCCGCTGTTCCATGAGACGTGAGACGCTGTCCAACTCTGGGAGGTTCCAGTTCCACTAGGTATATAGGTATTTGGGAACCGAAATGACTGGACATATCCGCCTTTTGGATCTGGGTTGAAATTAATCGGAGTCCCTGTTGACCCAAGGGTTAGACCGTCGCCTTTCTTGAGCATCCCCAAATGGTCGTCGTAGGAGTGGTTTTCCATCATGATTACAACGATGTGGTCGATCTGAGGGATCATGTCCTCACCCGGGGGCACATTGGGAAACGGTAGTGAGTCAGGGGTGGCCAGAGTATTTCCCGGCCCCAATCCGGGAGCCCGGTTGGGATTCATCGGCCCTACTGGTCCGAGGGACCTAGCAGTCGCTCCATAAGAGAGGTTTGAACCAATTTGGGCTAGGGGGTCAAATCCGAGCGACCAGGCGGCCTCGGCTGTGACTAGAGCGCCGAGTAAGCCACCCTGTAGAAATCTTCGCCGTGAAAACGACCAGATTGGGCTATCCTTGTGATTATCCAAGTGTATTATAGCCTTCCATAATATGGAATTCTAAGTAGAATTGCTTGTTTCAATAGTTCTTCCTTATGCCGAAAGTATTAATAGGGAATACTACACGGACGAAATGCCTATGACAGTTAGAAAAGCGGGAAGCAAGTTCATTTCATTCGTTCCAGCCAAGAGGGCAAGGGGCGTTGACAAAGTTTAGAGCCTGGAAACGAGCTGGGGTTTTGGCGGTAGTTATCTCTTTGCCCGTGTCAGTTGTCCTGGTATCTTTTGGGGTTTCAAGTGCCCAGGCTACCTGGACCTATGAGACCTTTGCTAGTGGACAGTCCAACACGGGAGACTTCTTCGGGGTCGCCTACGACGGGACAACTGCTATTGGAGTTGGAGATGACTCGACTTCAACTTACGGTCAGATCTCCACAGCTGGTGGGTCACATCAGTGGAACTTTCAGCAGGACTTCAACGACGCGGGAGGTCCTCTAAATCTCAAAGACCCCACCATGGCCGACTACTCGTTGAACTCGGTGTCGTGTTTCTCAACGTCGCTGTGTGCAACGGTTGGAGGGGAAGGCAACGCTGAGTACTTCAACGGTTCTAGCTGGTCGGCCCTAAATCAAGTGGACAAACCCAATAGCCTAACGAGTGTCTCTTGCATTTCAGCAACTTTTTGTATGGCTGTGGACGGAGTTGGGCAGTACGTGACATTCAACGGGTCGGCCTGGTCGTCACCTTCGACCCCATCGGGATCTAGCTCGGCATTTACGTCGGTATCATGTGCCACGACGACGTTTTGTATAGCCATAAATGCCACAAATGGGTTTGCCTATAACGGAACTGGTTGGTCACAGGGGGCAATTGACGGGACTACCCACGACCTAACCTCCGTGTCGTGTGTGACCTCGACCCCGTTTTGCATGGCCGTAAACGCAGGTGGCTACGCGTTTGACTGTACTAGCACTTGTACGCCGCCTGGTTGGTCTACTCTGAACGTTGAACCTGGATCGGGTAACGCACTCAACTCGGTGTCGTGCGTATCCTCATCATTTTGTATGGCCGTGGACAACAACGGGAATGTCTTTTCATTCAACGGATCCTCCTGGTCGGCTAAAGACAATATAGATGGGACAAAGATATTAGAGAGCGTTAGCTGTCCGGCCACGAATTTCTGTATTGCCGTAGACAACTCGGGTAACGCCTTTACATATAACGGTGCCACCTGGTCAGGGCCTACTTCAATTGATGGGACCAATGCCCTAAGTGGAGTCTCGTGCGTCTCATCTTCTTACTGTTGGGTGGTCGACAACTCGGGCAAGGCCATTGAGTACAACACGAATCCGTGGCGACTGATGACCGGGGTAGACCCTGGTAATGTAATATATTCCGTATCTTGCGTGTCTGACGTGTGGTGTCTGGCAGTTGACTCGGCCGGGAATGCGTTCTACTACAACGGGGATGTGTGGACCAAGACCTCTAGCACCCAAGACCCCTACGCGCTTGAGGCTGTATCGTGTGTTTCTACGACGTTCTGCATGGCGTCAGACCAATATGGGGAGACCTTGATCTATAACGGGTCCACTTGGGTCTTGTACGCCTCGCTTTCTGGCGCATATACGGGAACTAACTACGCAATATACGCACTTTCGTGCGCTAGTTCGACTTTTTGCTCCTTAGGCGATGCTAATAGAGATGTCTATGATCTTGTTTACGTGACAGGGTCGGGATGGGGTTACTACGCAGCAAAGAGAGGAGCATCTCCATTTTATGGCGTATCGTGTGCCTCGACTTCTATGTGTATCGCGGTCAATAGTGTGGGTAAGTATACCGATAACAGTTCGCCTGGGACTTGGTCGACCATAGCTGCTAGTAACGACGCTAATGCCTTGTATGGAATTTCTTGTCCAAGTGGGTCAACGACTTGTCTGGCAGTTGATTCAGCAGGTGGATATGAAACCTATAGTGGGGGAGTTTGGTCTGGCCCGACAACTATTGATGCAAACCCGCTTTATTCAATATCGTGTTACTCGACCAGTTTCTGTGTGGCTGGTGACAGTACTGGCAATGCAGGTATCTACAACGGGACCTGGGGATCGTTTACTAACGAGGACTCAACTAACGCACTGAATTCCTTCTCATGTCCCTCGGCCACCTTCTGTGCTGGGGTTGACTCGGCGGGCAATGCTCTTATCTATCAAGCCCAGTCCTGGAGTCCGGCAGTAGGTATTGTCCAGGCCCCTGCGATCGAGGCGGTGTCTTGTGCGAGCACTACCATGTGCATGGCCGTGGGTGGCGCTGGCGAGGCCTTCACCTACAACGGTTCAAGCTGGAGCAATCTAACGGGCTCTTCTTCTATCTCCAGTGGGACGGCAGATACAGCCAATACCCTCAATAGCGTTTCGTGTCCATCTGCCACCTACTGCGTGGCAGTTGACTCGGCTGGAAATGGCCTGGTGGCATCGTTGTCATCTGGCAAGTGGAACTGGACTACAAGTTCAATATATGCCGGAGTTAGCTTTGATTCGGTCTCTTGTATTGTGGCCACTACCGACTGCGTGGCGATTATTGGTGCCGGATACTACTCGTACTTCAACGGGTCGACCTGGAGCGCTCTGGCGGCGACCTCTGACGGAGCCGTACAGACCGCTATCTCGTGTGTGTCGACCTCGTTTTGTATGATGGTAGACAACGTTGGGGACTATGTGACCTATAACTACGGGACTAACACTTGGGGCACCCCAACGACAAGTGCCGACACCCATAACCTAACCTCCGTGTCGTGTGCGACTGCGAGCTTTTGTGCGGCCGTGGACGACTCTGGGGGAGGCGAGTACACAAATAACGCTGGTGCGTCTTGGACGGCCACGAGTGGCTTTGACGGCTCCAACTATGTGACCTCGGTGTCTTGTTATTCGGCTAGTTTCTGTGCTTCGGTAGATGGGGCTGGCAACGGGTTCACCTTCAGTGGGTCAACCTGGTCAGGGCCCGCCTCACCGGCCACCAACCCGGTCGATCCCTACCAGCTAAATGCTATTGCCTGTCCATCTACGAGCTTTTGTGCGGCTGGCGACATAGAGGGCAATACCCTGGCCACTTATGACCTTCTAAGTGGACCGATCTACTCTATAGCCTGTCCTAGTGTGGGACAGTGTGTTGCGGTGGGGGTTACCACCTCGTACAACTCACCCATGATTCTCTATTCCTCGTCTCCAACCAACTCTGGTTCTTGGGTCTCTGAGAGCGTCCCGACAAACTCATACACTGACAAGAAGATATTTTCAGTAACGTGTCCGAATGCTACCGACTGCTATGCAGTCGGGGTGGGCACTTCAGGTGCGGCTATTTTGGCCTCCACAAACGGGGGAGTGTCTTGGAGTAACGAGCCCTTGCCGAGTTATCTAGGTGGGCTAACCGGGCTATATGGGGTTGGATGCTATGCGGCGGCTTCATGCTTTGCTGCCGGGGTGGTCTTCAATGCCGGACAGTTCGAGGGGGCTATAATCAACACAACTACAAGTGGGACGAGTTGGACTGGACAGTTCAACACGAGTTTCGAGTCCGAGCTAAGTGGGGTGGCCTGTACTTCGACCCCCCAGTGTGTGGTCACGGGCAACGGAAACGGATATGCTCAGATATTTGTAAACAGTTCTCCGTCCACCTCGCCAGCTTCTTGGAGTGCGGCTGGTAATTTCGGGTCCTCCACGTCGTACTTCTACGGGACAACCTGTTTGTCGACAGTAACGTGTTATGCCTATGGATGGAACGGCGGGCAGGCCACGATTTTGTCGAATACCAACATTACCGGGGCGCCGCTTTCATGGTCGACAGTTGAAACAGGTCTTACGGGTCTGAGCTACACTTCAACCCCACCAACTCCTACCGGGTGGTATGCAATGGCCTGTTCGGCCTCGGTGTGTACGGTTGGAGGGACCAACAACGCCTCCCCGTACTACCCGGCTGGAGCCTACGGGTCCTAGGTTACGGAGATTAGACTTAGAGACTTTCTAGGGAACTAGATACCCGATGGTTCTCAAATAGGCACTGGATTGTGACATTTAGGTATCGCTCTGTTGGAGGCGGTCGAGCTGGTTGGTTACAATCTGTCGAACTTCGGGTGGCACGCCGGGCGTCTCGTCGCACGCCCGCTCGACTGCTCCGGGGATGGCGTCCAAGAGTTGCCCGACTATGTTCGTGGCCCGTGACCGCGATAGTCCCCAGGAGGTCGCTTCTTTGATTAGACGGTTCGTAGTGACCAGGTCTGTGTGGCGGATGTCGTCAATATACATCGCTAGACGATTATCACCGTAGAAGCGGGTTGACATCAGGTCATATGCGGGGGCCAGATGGAGTGCCCAAGACGGCTCGTGGAGAAGAGAGAAGTTCTTGCCGTGGGCATCACCGTTGCCGATTATGACGTTGAGCGTGACCAACCGGAGAAAGGTCTCAATATCATTTGTGGGAGCAGTGGCCTGGAGGATACCAGCTACCCGTCGAAGAGAGTCGAGCATCTTGGTAAGAAGTAGCTTCTCTTGGACTCCGGCCAGGGAGATTCGGACGCGCTTGTCGATTCCCAGTGGGGCTCCTCGGAGGTTGGCGACGAGGTCGCCGAGTGCTTCGTCGGTGAGTGGCTCGGCACTGAGCACGGTCGGGGAGGGCGGAACGCTTTCATCGGCCGGGCAGATCACGAGCGCGCCAGCGCAGTCTCGTCCAAGTGCGCTGATTAGCCCGAAGGATTCGTCGGCCCGTAGTCCGAGCTTTTCGGCAAGAGAGCGACGAGCGTCGCCTTCGGGAAGGAGTCCGTCGAGGAATCGACGAACCACCTCATTGCCAAATCGTTCACTGGTCAGTGGGAGGGAAAGTGAGAGAAGTGGAGTACCTAAGGGGATGATCTCGAAAGTCTCGGGCAGGTACTCTAATTTAAGACGACGTCGATCCCTCTCAATGATTGCGACCTTGACATCGTAGAGCCAGACGGCTAGTCGATCGGCCACTACCAGTCTTCGTGGCCGAGTGTCATTCTGACGCCGAGTTGCTTGAGGAGCTTTACGATCCGACGCAACTGCTCGGTCTCCTGCCCGTTCTCCAGTCGTGAGAGGTAAGAAACGGCCAGCCCCGTCTGATTAGCCAATTGAACTTGTGTGAGCCCAGCTTGCTTTCGGAAGTGACGAATTGCCGGACCGATGAGAGCCGCTGTGTAGAGACGGTACGGTTGTTCCTCAACCGCCTCCGACTTGAAATCGGAAATAGAAGTCGACTTGCTCATATTAGCAATAAAGCACACTTTGACTCATCTTGCTCATATCTGCAAAGTGAGTCGATTTGTTATTACTTGCTTAAATCAGCAATTTGGCTGACACTTTTCAGGCAGGTGTTATCAGTAGTAGTTCTTCCAGTTGGGCATGGACGGATACTGTTTGCCCGCTGGTCCAAAACCAATAGCCGAGAGGAGGTTCATGGTCATGGTAGTAAGGGGACCTGTTACTCCCGGGAAAGTCCCGGGGAGGAGTTGAGGTGGGATCTGTGAGTCTATAACTAGTTTGGCGATCCAGAGGTTGGTGCCAGACGCGAACACACCGGCATTAGAGGGTGCCGTGTACCAGGTAACATCGGAATGGTCGGCTGCCCCACGGCAGACCAAAGGCGAGTGGGCCAAGATCTCCAGATTTGTTGGACTTCGATAGCTTGGGTTGTAACGGTCGTACTCACTACCAACCACCCCGGAAAGCTTAGATCCCAAAGTGACCCCGGCCCCGTTGAAGATCCAGGAATCGGGATTCGTAATTACCATGTTGGCACTGACCGGATTGGACCCGTACATGTTACCAATCAGGGAACTCTCTGGGTCCGCGTCGGGGGGGTCGGGCCAGTTGGCCGTTATCAGGGCGTTGTCTACCCCGTAGTAGGGATCCTCTTGAGCGTCTTTGTAGCATATCTGATGACGATTAGGACCTACCGGAGATGGTTCAAATCGAATCCTCCTATAGCAGGCATTTGCGCCAAAGAAGGCCAGGTTTACCCCGGCGTCTCGAGCCGCGGTGGCATTAGTGCGCATGGGTACCGACCAATATTCGTCGTGGCCCAAGCTAAGCAAGGCGCTATGGTTTTCAAGCTGACCGGGGGTAGTGGTGTGAAGGTCTACGTCGGTCGTGTATGTTACATCCAGCCCGTTTTTTTCCATGAGGAGCAACAGGGGGAGTTCATTTCCTATCAAGTCCGCGGCTCCATTAGCCCAGTTCCACGGGTAGGGCCTGTCAAAAGAGACCACCCGGGACCGGTTCGCGTACGACTGACCACCAGCGTCCTTGCCGTAGTACAGGCTGTAGCCTCCCCACAGGTTGTAGGCCTGCCAAGTCGTGACCGAGTTCATAAACAGGTACGCCGCACGTGAGGTGTCGTCTCGGATGGTTACCGGGGTAACCTGAGCCTGGCCGTTAGATCCAACCATCTTGAGTAGGTACACCCCGGGAACCCAATCTGAGGTAATTGGAATCGACAGAGAGGGCTCCCAGTGACACTCAACCATGTTGATACCAGCAGTAAAGGTGGCTGGGGGTTGCCTGATCCCGGTTAGCTGGCCTGAGGTCCACACGAGTCTGGCCCCTGTCCCCCCGTACCAGCCCATTCTGTAAGCCTCCACGTGAAAACTCGGAGCCGTGGTATTGACGAAGAGGGATATGGTCTCCCCTTGAACCGCACTTACCTGGCTGGCAAATCCTTCAATAGCCCCCGGGACGAGCTTCTCAATTACCATCCACCCGGTCGAACCAACTCTGGCATTCTCTTGGGCTACCCAAGCAGCCGTGGGTACGGCCATCCCGTTCTCCATGGTTGTAGGGAAAACACTCGGTGCACTAGTTGGGGTGGTCCTGGTTAGTCTTGACAAAACAGTCCGATTGGAAGATCGGGCAGGTCTTATTACCTGATCCCAGGTCTCGTACCCTCCGGCACCAACTATTGCCGCCGACGCGAGTCCAATAGCTGACTTCTTGAGCAATGACCTACGCGTGATCTTCTTCTTGGGCCCGTTCATTGAGTTATAATGATATATGATCTATGGCTGAACAGTGGAGCGGGCAAGACTACCAGGCCAAGTTCGACGAAATGCAAGAGCGTGGAGTTGATGTCCACGGTGAGGCCAACTTTGTGCTAGGAATCCTAAGAGACCGTGGCTGGAGTAAGCCAAGTGGGTATTGGACACTAGATGCTCAAGATTCCCAGGTACACGAGGCAAGATCGGCACCGTGTGTTTTGGATGCCGGATGTGGAACCGGACGGGTGGCAATTGAACTGTCCAGACATGGAATCGACGTAGTCGGGGTAGACCCGGCAGGACCAATGATTGAGGTGGCCAAGAGTCGAGCGAGTCACATACGGTGGATTACACAAGACATGTGCACGGTAGTACTCGGCCAGAGTTTTGACTGCGTTGTAGTGGCAGGTAACGTCTTACTCTTTACTGCCCCGCATACAAACGGGGCCTTTATCGAGAACTGCTCAAATCATCTACGTGACGGAGGGGTTCTCATCACCGGGTTTCAGTTAGGACGTCAATACAGTCTGTCTGAGCTTGACGATGACTCTATCCGAGCAGGACTAACTCTTCTAGAACGTTGGTCGAGCTGGGATCGCGAGCCTTTCGGGGCAACAAGTTCCTACAGCGTGTCGGTTCATGTCAAGTTGTCTGAGGACTAGCGGGAGTTTCCAACATCAAAAGGGCGAGTTTGGGACAAGAGTCAATTGCTCTTCTGGCGTGGTCGAGAAGGTGACTTGGAATTGATGCAGGTTTGATGACTGGGTAACCCCACGGGTCTAGGGTAACCCACTCCGGGAACAGTTCCGCGCAAACCCCACGACCATCACACTCAATTGGGTTTACGACCAACCTGAGCTGTCTTCTTAGTCCAGCTGGCACAGTCAGGCCAACACGTTGTGAGTTGGGAGGCTAAGTTTGTGGCTTTTGCCGCACGACTTTCTGGCCAGGTGAACTTCGATGTCTTGGCGGAATACGTCCAGAGCGCTTCTAACCATCCGGGCCACCCCGTCTGGGTGATGACATGCTCCCCGTGACTCGACTAGCTTGCACAGCGAGAGGACCCGTTCAGGAGTGTCGGCCTTGGCGCGAGACTGGGCCAATACTTCGAGGTATGTCGCGATTGCGGGGAGCCCGCTGACACACGGGCCACACTGACCAGCTCCCTGGTTGGCCATCCACCGGGCCAGCCCGGCTAGCTGGGAAACCGGGCAGTATTGGGCACCGAGCAAGAACACGACTCCTGGCCCGAGGGATCCTCCGAGTTTCTGGAGAGACTCTGGAGCGAGTGCCGTGTCTAAAATAGACCGGCTCGAGTGCCAGCTTGCCCCATACCCCCCAACGAGGACGGCCTGGATTGGACCGGTAAGGTCACCAACTAAGCCCAGAACGCTCCTTAGGGTAGTCCCCACCTCGACCTCCACGACGACCGGGACCCGAGTAGCACCTGAAAGGGTCAACAAGACAGTCCCCGGTGACTGGACGGTTCCAACCGTGCGAAACCACCCGGCACCATGGCGGGCGATCAGGGCAACATTGGCTAGGGTCTCGGCATTTTGGACTATGGTTGGCGCGTTTGCGACTCCAGACCGGTACACGGGCAACAGTTGCGTAAAGGTCGGCATTGCTTGCGCACCGGTGTTGATGAAGTTTACCAACGCAGAGGCTTCCCCGGTGACATATCGTTCAGGTGCCCCGATAACTTCGAGCCCGATGCGCGTCTTTGAATGTTTGGCCCGGATCTGAAGGATCTCGGTTACTCGACTCGTGAGACCGGGGGGCACACAGAAAACTACTCTGGTAGCCCGGGTGGCGTAGGCGCACACTAGGGCCCCGTCAATGACCAGATTGGGGTTCGTGGTCATCAAGAGTGCATCCTTGGAACTGGCCGGTTCTCCCTCGGTCGCATTGACAACGACAACCGGGCGTCTTCTGGTGGATGTGGCCGCCTTCCACTTTAGGTGGGTTGGAAACCATGCCCCGCCGCGCCCTCTCAGGCCGCTACGTTCTATCTCCTCGACAATCGAAGATGGGCGGACGTTAAGCGCACCTTCAATGGTCCCCATAAGAGTGATATAGCTAGACACCTCGTCGCGCGGGTCATATGTTAGCGATGAAATCAAGCTGGGGGTAATCATGACTGGCCTACTGACACCGGGGGGTGCCGAAGAATTACCCGCCTTCTGTAGGGTGTAGTAGAGCAACCGGGACGGCGAGGTCGGGCTAGGTGTTTGATTTATAAGTGTTCGGGCGGCCGAGTCGCTAGTCACCATCTCAAGAGCCGGCGACTCGCGTGTAACCTGAGACTTTTGTCACGAGTTGTAGAACGGGGGATGCTAGTTATCGTCAAAGGATCCACCAAAGCCTGACCCCGGAGGATATCCTAGGACTTCTCCCGTGGCACTTTCAGTTTGGACGTTGATTCTCAGACGCATGTCAAGGTCTAGGCTAGTCCCGGGACCTCCCGATACCTGGGCGAGTATTCTGTCACCTTGTAACTGGATAACCGATCCGGAGTTCCCATTGTAGGTTACCTGGCTCGACACCACCGAGACACCACCTCCTGGACTCGGCGGTCCAGTTAGTTGAACCTGGACTTGCCCACCGGGGGAAGCCGTGAGATTTCCCAGGATCGAGATGGTTACGTCTCCATTGGCATATGGTCCACTTTGAGTAATCTGCCCAGAAAACGGTGATCGAAACGGACTGGTTGGGAGGTTCGAGACGGGGTTAGTACTAGATGTAGTCGGGGCTGGCTGACTTGCGGTACTTGGTGGTGATGCTAGTTGGGTTTGGGTCGGACTCTGCTTCGTGGATACCCCGGCCAGTTTTTCCAGGATAGATATCGGTGTCCCGGATCTAAGTGCCCAACCTGGACGCATGGGTCCTAGGTTGACAAAGATTGCCATGGCCAAGACGCAGGCCAGACTCGATAGCCCTAGGAGGATCTTGGTAGAAGAGTTTTTTGGCCACCCCTGTGAAAGACGCCAGGCAATGGCCCAAAGAACCCCTAAGACGCAAAGTACGTTAATCACAATAATTGCTGGCAAGGTAGTGTCGGTTCCGGTCCCAAGCCCGTGAAAGACGGCGAACGGCCACATGGCGTAGGCTGACCAGTGGACAAACTTCCAGGATCTGAATCCCAGTCGGTGTCTTAGTCCACTCGTAATCACGACACCTAAGAAAAGATCAAAAGATATTGTCCCCAGTGACAACCAGAGCGGTCTATATGGAGAGTGAAACGGGACCAGGGCGTCCACAAATCCAATCGGAGCAAATCCGTCTAGTACGGTTGACACGACGTGCAAGATAATCACTACCATGGCCAACAGAGAGAGGTTGCGATGGAGCCCCTGGGTTATAAATCTGGGCCAACTCCGGGTAGACCACCCAATTGAGGTAACTACTCCCAAGATCATCACACCGGTTAGTAGTACCAGTGCCACCAGGCCGGTTGCCCGGGTAATATACCAAAATGTCTTCCCCGTTGAGGCTGAAACGGTCAACAAAAATGGGACAGCCGTCATAGAGTCCCTGGCCAGCTAGAGGTGGTGTGCTCGTTTCCATCCACGTCCACTAGCCGGGCTGGCAACCTGAAGCTTTCAAGCCAGCCCACGGCGCTTTCTCCGAGCAAGATGGCGCTTGTTGAGGCCACGTTAGCTATTGAACAAGATGACCCGATCACCGAGACGGTCCTCCAGGGAGACAGTGCTGGGAGTTGGGTCCGGGGATCAATGATGTGGTGGAAGACCTTGGAGTCTTTTATCCAACACCTAATGGTGGTTCCCGAGGTTGCCAGTCCACCGTCAAAAATATTCAAGGTGGGTCCATCTGGTGAGGAGCTGTCTGGATCCTCCACTATCTTGACTGGCCATCCCAGGGGGTTATCTCCCCCTATCGACACGTCGCCTCCAAGAGAAACCACGTTAGGGCTTCCGGTGTGCTCGTATATCTGCCGAGCGATCCTGTCAGCCCCCCAAGCCTTGGCCAGTGCGCCGAGATCAAGAGAGGTATTAGGCGGGACACTAATGGTACGTGCATGAGTATCTAAGGTTATATCGGCCCACGAGTTGGTAGCGTAGTCCAATTTCGTGAGTCCGTTTTGATATCCGAGATCAAGTAAGCTTTCAATTGGACCTCGCACTTTTTGTAGGTGGGCAAAGTCACGATCGTATCCACAGTCAATCAACGCCCGGCCGATTGAAGGGTCAAACAGACCACCTGACAGGGTTGCCCCGTCTAACGAGAGCTTGACGAGCTCAAAAAGGTTCTCAGTCGCACTAAATGGGCTACCAGCCGACCGGTTGAGCCGTGAAATCTCTGAGTCTTCCCGAAACCTAGAGGCCACTCGGTCGAGTTCATCTAGTCCGGCGAGAAAGGTCTCCACGGCCCGCCCGTAGACTTGAGGGTCGGCCAACTCAAACTCGCATCGGGTCCCAAGAGAGTACGTGGAGAAGTGAGTATTGCTCGGACGTACCCTGGTTGTACTAGGGGCTAGAGAGGCCACGGGATCTAGGGCCTAGAAACTAGATGAGGACGACAAGATAACCGGAGCCCGGTAGGTTCTAACTGGGGCGGTTACCGGAGGCGACAGAGTTGCGGGGGTCTGCCCACTAGAACCCTGACCCAATGAACCTGAGCTAGACGAACTCCCGTTAGGAGAGCCAGACCCCAAACCCTGGCTGGGTGTGCCTGAACCCTGGCCTGAAAGTCCGGGGGATGATTGAGAGGCGTTCGGTGAGGCAAGAGTACTAGGAGTGGCCCCGTTTACAACTCCACTTGGAACCTGGCCGGTACTTGACGCGGTCTGGCTGGATTGGGGAATGGATCTGCCCGGGAGAGAGCTCGCTACAAATATAGTAGCGACCCCGATTGCCCCAATGGTAGCCCCGACTACTGCTGAAGTAGCCTTGGAGAGCTTGTCCAGTCCGACGTCTCTGGCCAAGAGCTTATGTCGGTGGCCGTGGCCAACCAGTTGGTTTGGCAAAGGTTGGGTCACTCTAGTGATTTTCTCCTGAATATATGCGGTACATACTAATTAAGCTCGGGTAACCTGAAAAAAACATGAAGTTAAACTTAGCGGTTCCTTGGTAAATCGCTTACAAGAGACGGTTTGTCACTCGATTTTTGCTTACTTGAGTGAACCTGGCACACTGGGTAAATATGCGCCTGTTATTAGTTGAAGACGACCAAGACCTGCTCAGAGTGTTAAAACGGAGCCTGGAGGAGTCCGGATACAACGTGGATGGGGTAACAAACGGGCTGGATGCCAGGGCATATCTTCAGGCATACGAGTACTCGGTGGCCATAGTTGACTGGCAGCTACCCGGGATGACCGGGGTTGAGCTGATCGAGCAGGTCCGCCGAGTGGGAAATAAGGTTCCCATCTTGATCTTGACAGCCAAGGATACTGCCCGAGAGAAGATCCAGGGGCTAGATAGTGGGGCAGATGACTACCTGGTAAAGCCCTTTGACTTTGGGGAACTACTAGCGAGACTACGGGCCTTACAACGCAGACCCGAGTCTGGTGGAGATCCCATATTACGAGTCGGGGACATTGAACTCGATCCATCTCTCCACGAGATAGTAGCAGGCCATGAACGACTAGATCTTACTCCGCGCGAGTACGCTATTTTGGAAGTATTGATTCGTAAACACCCCTCGGTGGTGAGTCGGTCCGCTATTGCCCTGCACGCCTGGAACGACGAGGCTGACGCGGTAGGTTCTAATACTATCGATGTCCACATGGCCAGGTTGCGGGCAAAGCTGGCTCGGTCGACGAGTCATATAGAGACGGTCAGGTCCGTGGGTTATCGACTGGCAGAAGGCGGGTGAGAAGTGCCAGAAGGGTGGCCTTCGAAGCGACAGCCATAGTTGCAATTGTCTACTGTCTGGCGAGCTTTGCTCTGACTAGCCATATCCGGTCTGATTCGCTGAGTTCAACGCGCCACGAACTTGACGAAGCTATCCACCGTTTGGCCTACTCCTCGATTGGATCGGGTCCAATTGGTGCTCTGGTGCCTGGCAAACGGCCTACCTCGGGCCAGATCGGGACTCATGGGTCAATCGATCCAGATTCAGACCTAGAGCGGGTTCCGGTGGCTTTTTGGTGGGTTGCCAACGCGACGGCCGTGGCCGACGACTCTAGCGTTCCTAACCTTCCAAAGAGGTACTACCGGACAGATGGAGTAGTTCTTGGCACTATTGGTGGGTCATCTTTCTCAATTGCCGGCGCCAAGGCGGTTGGAGGGAGGTGGGTGGTCGCAATATCCAACGCCCCAATTGACCATGAGACCTTGGTGCTTTATGAGGCCGAGTTGGTCCTACTTCCGATTGTCCTGGGGGCGTTCTTCGTGGTGGCCTACCTAGTTGGCCGTCGAGCGGCCGCTCCGATTGCCGAGTCTCGAAAGAGACTTCTGAATTTTACCGCGGACGCCTCACATGAGCTTAGAACTCCGATTAGTGTAATCGAGGCCGAGGTCAGTTCGGCCTTGCTCATCGAGCGAGACGGGCCCACCTACAAGGAGGTCCTCAAGTCGGTCTCACGTGAGACCAGGAGACTTGGAACGATTGTAGATGAGCTACTCTGGCTAGCCCGATTTGATGCCCTACCCGCAAGTCCCACGTTTGAAAAGGTCGACCTGGCCACCGTGGCGAGAACCTGTGCAAATCGATTCTCAACCCTGGCAGAGAACAAGAATATGACCATTGAAGTAATTGCAGACGGCAATGACGAATCTATCACTGTATTGGCACCACCTGAGTGGCTGGATCGACTGATCACAACCTTGGTCGATAACGCCTGCAAGTATGGTCCGGAAAACTCAAGGGTGCAGATAGAGGTTGGGGGAAAACGCCAGTATGGTCCGTTTGTGGCCG
>DAIDHF010000041.1 GCA_027452005.1 Acidimicrobiales bacterium | reverse complement strand
CTCGGTTACTGGCTGGTCGCCTCCGATGGGGGAATCTTCTCCTTTGGAGATGCCCAGTTCTATGGGTCTACCGGCAACATCAATCTGGCTAAGCCGATCTCGGGAATGGCAGCCACCCCTGACGGGCGTGGGTACTGGCTGGTAGGCCAAGACGGTGGGATCTTCCCGTTTGGAGATGCCCAGTTCTATGGGTCTGGAGCCAATACGGGTATCTCAAGTGAGGTGGTAGGGATCCTGGGAACCCCCGACGGGCTGGGTTACTGGATCGTCTCACAGACCGGGGCAATATTTGGGTTCGGGGATGCCGCCCCAATAGCCTCAAGAGGGGTCAGTCCGGCAACCATTGTCGGGGTTACTAGCTAAAACCCACAATACCACTTGAATTACCGAACATATGTTCTGTAATCTAGAGAGGTGCCCCCTCCCCCCGATCGGTTAGTCGGACTAGCCAGCCATACAAGACCTACCAGTTTGGCCAGGACTCATCTCCTTCCCCTACCCGGGGAACTCTGGCCCCTGTTTGGAGAACCCGGTATACAAAGAGGTGCTGTGCTGGCTATCACCAACGCAGTTCCGGCACGAGCCAACCCGTGTACGTACGGGGCGAGTTCCCTGGCTACCTGGGTGGTGTCTAAGATCTCATCTACCGGTGCCTGGTGCGCGGTTGTAAACTTTCCCGAGTTTTCACCCCAACTGGCCTACCGGGAGGGATTGTGTCTAGATCGGTCAGTGTTTATTCCCTGGCCTCCTATGTCAGTGGTCGACACCGTCTCAACCCTATTGGAGGGATTTGACCTAGTCCTCTTACGACTTTCTCATCGTCTTGGTCACGGGTCAACCAAACAGATCACCTCAATGGCCCGCCATAACCGATGTTTGCTAGTTGTCTTGTCACCCTTGAACTACCTAGACACTTCTCCTGGGGTGCCGAGATATCCGGGATGGCCACAGGTGGCCGACTTCCACCTCACCGTCCAGAACTCTAACTGGATCGGCCTAGATCGCTCCCATGGCCGATTCATGTCCTGTGAGTGGAACCTAGGCCTTACTCAAAGGCATGGCCCAAATAAAACCCTGACCATCTCATTTCAACCAGCCTGTGGCCTTGGCCAAGAGGACCTGAGTGAGCACCGTGAATCTAGTTGACCGACAACCTGAGGTCCTAGGCAGTCACACCTCTGACCGACAACCTAAATCCCTAGACAGATACCTGGTCGTATTGTGTGGGCAGATCACGGCAGGACTTGATATCTCTAGCACTTCTTTAGAGCTAGACATGTTCCAAAGTGAAAGACTCGATCGAACCTTCCAGCTACTCATTGAGGCACTAGAGGATTTCTGTCCCCACCTAGAACCAATATCCTTAGGAATGTGCGCCATGAAAGCCCGTGGTCCAACACGATATTTTGGGGGCGAACATAGACTATGTGAGCTAATTCACGAACGAATTTCAAGGCTGGCTGGTGACCGGAGATTATGTCGTAATCCCGGCCTAGAGCTCAAGGGTATATCATCAGTTGGACTCGGGATCGCAAACGGCCTCTGGGCAGCTAGATTGGCGGTAACCCACTTTCGATCTCCCCCGTGTGAGCTGGGAAGATTTGTGGACAATAACTACCGGGGAATCACCTCGATAGTTCCATTCCAGCATGCCACTAAGTTTCTAATGGCCCTAAAGGTGGACGTTTTAGAGGATACGGCCCTATGTAATTCTCTGAAAAATCTCGGAATATATAGACTGGAAGACTTTGCAAGGTTATCTCGTGGAGATATTTTTTCCAGGTTTGGTAAAGAGGCGTTACTGGCTCATGAGATGGTCACCGGTCTTCGTGGACATGTTCCAGGAACTGAGCACCGGTACCTGAGTAAGCCAAAAGGGTCAACTCCCAGCCCAGCAAAACAACTGGGCTTCTGGGGAGAACTTGAGGCGGGCCGCTCAAGGGCTGCAAGGTGTCTAGAGAAACTAGAGTCAAAAATTGGGCCTGAAAAGATCTTCATGGCCGCCCTAGAGGGAGGCAGGACACCCAGGGAACTCCACACATACCTGCCCTGGAGACGACTCCAGGATTCAAGCCTCAAGATCCGGAGAGATTCAACCTATCAGCCCTGGCCAGGGAGTTGCCTGTATCCCCTGCCGTCAATCGTGATGGCCAGGCCGGTTCCACTAGACCTGTTAGGACCAGACAGACAACCGGTGTACGTGACCAGAAGATCTATGCTGTCAGCTAGCCCAAGGTATATCTCGATCAACCGGTCTGGTTGGCAAGAGGTGCTCAACTATGCCGGACCGTGGACCCAACAGGTCCAGTGGTGGTCAAGACACCCAAAGGCTAGGGCCTTCCTCCAGCTAGTCACCTCAGGTGGCCTACCCTGCCTGGTGGTCTTCCAAGACAAGGCCTGGTTCCTTGACTCGGTATATGACTAAGCCAGAGACCTACGCCGAGCTACACTCACATACCTACTACTCGTTCCTCGACGGGGCCTGCTCGCCGGGAGAAATGGTGAACGAGGCCCACAAGCTTGGCCTGTCTGCCATTGCAATCACAGACCACAACGGACTCTATGGAACGGTTGAGTTTTCCCGGGCGGCCCGAGAGGTGGCAATCAAGACCGTGTACGGGGCCGAACTGTCACTGTCTTCACCTAGGAGAACCGGAGAGCTTGACCCCCACGGAGACCACCTGGTCATTTTGGCCAGATCTCCGCAGGGGTATTCCAGTCTGTCCAGGGCTATATCGACGGCTAACTTAGCAGGCGTTGGCAAGGATAAGACCGTGTACAGCCTAGAAGGGTTGGCCAGCCAGGCCCAGGGGGACTGGGCAGTTTTGACCGGATGTCGCAAGGGACTCGTGCCATCCAGACTTATAAATCAGGGACCCAGCGCTGGGCTAACTCAGCTGGAAAGACTGGTGGATCTCTTTGGAAGACAAAACGTGTTCGTGGAGATCTGGCACCATGCCAGCCCGCTAGACACCTACCGCAACGACGCCCTGGTTGAGTTGGCCGTGACCTGTAACGTGGATATCGTGGCAACCTCCAATGCCCACTATGCAACCCATAATCACTACCAACTAGCCCAGGTGCTCGCGGCGATTCGGGCCAATACGACCTTAGATAACCTGGACCCGTGGACCTCGTCGGCTCCCACGTCCCATCTAAAAAGTCCATCCGAACAGTCTCGAATATTTGCCCGGTGGCCAGGAGTCGTGGCCAGGGCGGCCGAGTTGGGTGATGAGTGTGCCTTTGACCTAAACCTGATTGCCCCAAAACTCCCCAGGTTCTCTACCCCGGACGGCTCAAACGAAGACACCTTTTTGAAGGGACTAACCGAAGATGGAGCCACACAGCGTTACGGACCCAGACATCGCGAGATCGTCCCGGGGGCCTGGAAGCAGATAGACCACGAGCTAGAGGTCATTAGCCAACTTGGATTCTCGGGATACTTTTTGGTTGTCTGGGAGATAGTTGAGTTCTGCAAGGCCAATAATATCTACTGCCAAGGGCGAGGTTCGGCGGCCAATTCGGCGGTGTGTTTTGCTCTGGGTATAACCAGGGCCGACGCCGTGTCTTTGGGTCTGTTGTTTGAACGCTTCTTGTCTGTAGCCCGGGACGGTCCACCCGACATAGATCTCGACATCGAGTCAGGCCGTCGAGAGGAGGTCATCCAGCACGTCTATACCCTCTATGGACGTGACCGGGCGGCCCTGGTGGCCAACGTGGTCTCCTACAGGTCCAAGTCGGCCATTAGAGACGTAGGAAAGGTCTTTGGCTACAGCCTTGCTCAAATTGCCACCTGGACCCTGGGAGTCGAGACATTAGAACCCCCACGAGATCAACCAGGCGGGCCACTTATCGCCCGCCAGGACCAACCAGCCAAGGGTCACCAGGACCCCCCTGAGATCGTCCTGCGCCTTGCCCACCAGCTAATCGGGATTCCTAGACACCTGAGCATACATCCCGGGGGAATGGTGATATGTGACCGCCCGGTGAGCGAGGTGTGCCCCATAGAGTACGCCAGGATGAAAGACCGGACTGTACTTCAGTGGGACAAGGAGTCTGTGGCGGCAATCTCGTTGGTAAAGTTTGACCTACTGGGTCTGGGCATGCTCGAGGCCCTCCATAGAAGTGTTGACCTGGTGAGCCACTTTTACGGGGTTGACCTAGACCTGGCCGCGATTGGACAAGAAGACCGCGTATATAACCTGCTGTGTCGTGGCGACACGATCGGGGTCTTCCAGGTCGAGTCCGGGGCCCAGATGAACACGCTACCCAGGATGAAACCACGGTGCTTCTACGACCTGGTTGTAGAGGTGGCCCTAATACGCCCGGGACCCATTCAAGGCCAGGCCGTGCACCCATACCTGAGGCGGCGAGACGGACTTGAGGAGATTACCTATCTCCACCCGATCCTTGAAAGGTCACTGGGCAAGACCCTGGGAGTACCTCTGTTCCAAGAGCAACTCATGGCGATCGCCATTGATGCGGGAGGGTTTTCACCAACCCAAGCCGACGAACTCCGGGCAGCCATGGGTTCTAAGCGCTCGGGAGAGCGTATGGATTCTCTAAAAGAAGCCCTCTTTGCCGGGTTGGAACGCAACGCAATTGTCGGGTCGGCCGCCGAGAGCATCTGGGATGGACTGGCCGCGTTCTCCAACTTCGGGTTCCCCGAGTCACACGCGATCAGCTTTGCCTACCTGGTATACGCAAGTGCCTGGCTCAAGGTCTACTACCCTGAGGCCTTTTACTGCGCCCTGCTCAACTCACAACCAATGGGGTTTTGGTCACCCCAGTCACTAGTGGGTGATGCTAAACGTCACGGGGTAGTTGTAAAGCCCCCCCGGGTGAATTCCTCATGGAGCCTGGCCAGGCTGGACCGTAGCGAAACCGGCCAGGTACTAATCAGGCTTGGCCTGTCGTCTATTCGTACCATCAGCCAAGAATTGGGAGAGCTTCTTGCCAGACATGCCCCTTATAGCTCACTTCACGATATTGTAACCAAGGTTAGACTAGACAGGGCCCAACTAGATGCCCTGGCACAATCTGGGGCCCTAGAAGACATTGACGCCTCTAGACGAAAGGTCTTGTGGAACACCCAGGCCGCTTCCACATACCGGCAAGGTCAACTACCCGGTCTCTTGAGCCTTGATGAAGCTCCAGACCTAGGGGACATGACCACGCTAGAGCAGATCGAGGCCGACATCTGGAACCTGGGTCTCACGACCGGACCAGGGGCGATGGATCTTGCCCGGCCCTACCTCAAGTCCATTGGGGCCATCTCCAGCCGTGAACTTATCGGGCAACCCGACAACAAGAAGGTGGTTGTGGCCGGGGTGGTTACCCACCGTCAACGCCCCGAGAGTGCCAAAGGGGCCACGTTTATAACCCTAGAAGACGAACACGGCATTATTCGGGCAACGTGTTCTGTGGGGACCTGGAAGAGGTTTCGCTCTGTGGCCAGGACCTCTCCGGGGCTGGTCATTGTGGGTAGAATTGAGAGGTCGTCGCCACTAGAGGCCCACTCGGGCATAACAAAGGACTCCCCTGTCGCCATAAATGTTCGGGTTGAAAAGATTACTCCCCTGTCTTTAGGCCTGTTGCCAGACGCTAAAAACTTCCGGTAGAAACAAACACTAATATCAACTACATGCCAAAGATGGACCCCCGACTCATAACGATTGCCCTAGACACCAAGGGATTCATGCCCCCAAAAGAAGGTGCAGCACTCTATGAGTACGCCTACAAGTCCCAGGAGATGGCATTGGGGCCCCTTGTGGAGATCGGGTCCTACTGTGGCAAGTCCACCGTGTATCTCGGGGCAAGTGCACTAGAGACAGGGCGCGTCCTATTTAGTGTCGACCATCACCGGGGATCTGAGGAGAACCAGGCCGGTTGGGAACATCACGATCCAAGCCTGGTAAACCCGGCTACCAACCGAATCGACACACTCTCGCTGTGGAGGTCCACAATTGAGTCGGCCAACCTAGAGCACTGTGTGATCGCGATAGTAGGAGAGTCGGGAACTGTTGCAGACAACTGGTCAACCCCAATCAGCTTCTTATTTATCGACGGAGGTCATGGTAGTGAACCGGCCTGGACGGACTACAACAAGTGGACCCCCCATGTGGCCAACCGGGGACTCATGGCGATACATGACGTATTCGAAGACCCAAAAGATGGAGGGAGGCCTCCATTTGAGATCTACCTTGAGGCAACTCGGTCAGGCAACTTTGTCGAGATCGGTCGCGAGGGAAGTCTGCGCATACTTCAAAAGACTCAGCCCTGACGCAAAAGCCCGGGAACTAGACCCGAAAGATCCCAGAAGACTCATCGATCGAAGACAGGGCCGCAGCTGCCAAGATGACCGCCGCCGAAGTGTATGAGGTTGTCTCCCCTCCTGGGAAGTGGACCTTGTCCGGAATAACCCATCCGGTCCAATAAGCCCCGTCTGGGGCGCGCATGAACTGGATCCACGAGAACAGGTCTAAGGCTTGGTCGACCAATCCAACTGCCTCTAGTGCCATAACACACTCAGCAGTTTCAGCGGCCGTTACCCAGGGCTGATCTGACACGCAGCGGACACCAACCCCGTCAATAACAAACTTGTTCCAGTTCTCTGCAATCAGTTTGCGACCTTGGTCTCGGTTTAGAGCTCCGGACAGGACCGGGTAGTACCAGTCCATCGCCCACCTCTCTTTCGGCTCAAACCCGGTCGGATTTCCCCGGATTGCCTTCCCTAGCTTTACCATAGCGCGGTCCCATTCAGGCTTGTCCTTGCCTAGGCACCTGGCGATCGAACTTCCACACTGCAAGCTCTTGTGAATGGATGACGACCCGGTCAAAAGACCGTATTGACCAAAGGAACCGTCAGGCTCTACACACCAAGTTATTGCACCGTCGTCTCTCTGTAAGGAGACCACAAAATCTAGGGCGGACTCGACACATGAGAACATCTGGGTCAAAAACGTGTGATCGCGGGTGATCAAATAGTGATGCCAAACCCCGGTCGCGACATACGCACACACGTTAGTGTCTTTGCGGTAGTCCTCAACGGAGTCTTCCAAATAGTAGTTATACCAACTCCCATCGCCAAGCTGAGACTCACAAAGCCACCCATAGGCCTGTTCAGCCTCTTGGAAGAACCCGGCAACAGACAGGGCCATGGCCGCCTCGACATGATTCCACGGGTCACTGTGACCGTCCTCAAACCACAAGATCATCCCGTTAGGTAGTTGAAGGTTTAATATTGATTGTGCGCTATCAACTATCTCATCGGCCGAAATAACGCCGTCTATACTCGGAATACCAAGGGAGATTGAGCCATACATTGTTAGGTCATCTACTGGCAACTCTAAGGTCATGGTCTTGTCCCCTTTGACAGATATACAACCATAGACTTTCCAATCGTTGGGTCTAGGACCTTAGCTAGAAATCGTGTCGCGAGGGGATTGTCAACTATCTCGGTCACCAAAAGGTCATGGTACTTTCTCGTAATTACATTATCTCTGTCCAGCCCGAAAAATGACTTCAGCCACCAATACGGTGAGTGGAGTCCATGGGTGTATCGGTGCCCGGTTACCAAAAATCCCGCTTTGGTCAATCTCTCTTCGAGTTGAGATTTGCGGTATATTCTCACGTGCCCACCTTCCACAGAGTGATACCTGTCAGATAACGACCAGTTCACTAATTCCGGGAAAAACCTCGGGACAGTTACAGCCATTGTCCCACCCGAGCGCAGAACCCGATATAGCTCACCAATGGCCCGGGTGTCATCTACGATATGCTCTAAAACCTCTGAGGCAATGATTCGGTCAAAGAACCCGTCCTCGAAGGGAAGATCCAGGGCATTCCCGTGAACCGTCTTCAGGGTTGCCTCAGGATGTGCTTCCCGCTCGTCAATCATAGTCGTTCCAAGATAGTCTACGTTCTTCAACTCGTCTTCGTTGGAGTCCAGGGCAACCACGTGAGCACCTCGACGGAGCCCCTCGTACGCGTGTCGTCCTGCTCCACACCCGAGATCTAAAAGTGACTCGCCACTCTTGAGCTCCAGAAGATCGTAGTCGACAGTTAGCACCCGGCGACCCCGGGCCGGCTAATTGAGTCTTCCAACACTTCAGTCGCACTGGTCTTTCCAAGTGCCCGGTCGTAGGCCTTAAGTGTTCCCCGGGCGGTCTCACGCCAGGTGAAGCGGTCAAGAACCCGTTTGCGTCCTCCCTGCCCAATTATTTTGGCCAAAACCGGGTCGTCCATAACTAGCCCAATGGCCTCGGCCAGTTCTTCGGGATGATTTGGTTGGACCAAGATCCCGGTGTCACCATTAGTACCCACAACCTCGGGGATTGCTCCCCCGGTTGTGCCCACAACGGGAACCCCACAGGCCATGGCCTCAATAGCCGGGAGTGAAAACCCTTCGTATAACGATGGGACTACCGCTAGCTCGGTCTCGGCGTAGTTTTTTACTAGCTCGTCATCGGAGATTCCACTCACAAATCGGACTTGGCTTGTGATCCCCAGGTCGTCAATGAGCTTTGGGATTTTACTTTCGGGTCTAAGTCGCCCTATTACAACTAGCTCGACCGTTCTAGCTTTGGCCAAGATCGCAACGGCACGAAGTAACGGAACTAGGCCCTTCATGGGTACGTCCGCTGATGCCGTGGTCATGATCCTTCCCTTGACTCGTTCAACGCCTTCCAGTGGACGGAAGATGGTGTGATCGACCCCGACTGGTACCACACTCATCCGGTCTAGTGGAACCCCCATCTGCTCTGCTATATCGCGTTTGGAAGAACTAGACACAGTGATTACGTTGGGTATCGTACGGGCGATCTTCATCTGCATCCCCAAGAACCCATACCAGCGTCTAAGCGACAGCTTTCGACGAAGGCTAGTGGCGTGGGCAAGGTCAAGTTCCCGGTCGACAGTTATGGGGTGGTGGATGGTCTCCACTAGTGGCAGCCCCATTTCCATAATCCCGGTTAGCCCCCTACCCAGGCACTGGTTATCATGAACCAGGTCGAAGTCTCCAACGCGAGTCTCGAGGAGCGCCTTAACCCTCCAGGAGAAGGCAAGAGGTTCGGGAAAACCTGCCGTACACATAATCGCAAACTCGGCCAGGTCGATTAGTGACTTGAACTCCCGGGGCCGGGGAATTCGAAATGGATCTGGATCCCGATAGAGATCCAAACTGGGAACCTTATTGAGCACTACCCCTGGTTCGAGTTCGGGGTATGGGGGACCCGCAAAGACCTCCACTTGGTGTCCCATTGCGACCAGGTCTCGGGTTAGATATCGGGTGTAAACCCCCTGTCCACCACAGCGCGGATTACCTCGGTAACAAAGGAACGCAATCTTGAGACCCGTTGGGGGGTCTTTAGGGTCCGTCATGCCCGTTGGATGAACCGGGAGACCTAGAGAATGGGTGGCCTGGGAAGTTGGAGTCGTCATAGTCTTGGTATACCTGGATTCATCACACGCGGTGAAAATGTATCCAACAAAAGTACCTGGTATTTGGGCAAAAATATAAATTGACAGGGCCGGTAAATTTGCGCTCGATCCCCAAAGTGGCCTCGGGAGTTCTGGTTTCTCAAAAGTCCTGGTAAATGTGGGTATCAGTAACATTTTGACCTCAACAGGAGATACCCAATATCCAGATACTGGATAAAAAGGAAGGAGAATTCATCGGAACATTCCGAGGGGTTTCGCAACTTTGGCTATCAGAGGACCTCACTAGGTGTCCTGGCCGACCTAGGAGATCCCACTAGGGGCTGCCTCGACAAATGTGTGCCGATGGTTGGTATCTGGTTAGATATTGTAAGTGGTTGATTCTTCTAAAACGTCGCCAACAGTGCCTACCACCTCTGGCAAGGTCCGAGGCTTGGTGCACAAGAACGTGTTTTCATTTCGGGGTATTCCCTATATTCAACCTCGGATTGGAAGTTCCAGGTTCCAGGCCCCCGTTGAGCACTCGGGGTGGACCGGCGTTCTAGAGTGCGTGTCGCCGGGTCCAATAGCTCCACAGAATGTGTTTGAGCTTGAGAAGATTGCCGGGGTGGGCGAGTTTCCTCAAGACGAAGACTGCCTTACACTTAACGTGTGGACCCCTGACCTATCAGGCCACCTGCCGGTAATGGTGTGGATTCACGGAGGCGCCTTTGCAACCGGAACTGGTCGGACGCCTTGGTACGACGGAACCAGGTTGGCCAGCAAAGACAACGTGGTGGTTATAACCATAAACTACCGCCTTGGGACTTTAGGATTTTGTTACCTCAAAGAGGCTAATCCCGAGTTATTTGCCACGTCGGGAATCAACGGTATCCTCGACCAGGTCCAGGCCCTAAAGTGGGTACGAGATAACGTGGCCGTATTTGGGGGAGACCCAGCAAATGTGACCGTGTTCGGCGAGTCTGCCGGGGCAATGAGTGTTGGGACCCTGCTCGGGCTACCCCAGGCATCCGGGCTCTTTCGTCGGGCGATTCTTGAGAGCGGGGCCTGTTCCCATAGCGCCACCCCTGACCGGGCCACGGAAATCTCAGACCAGATGCTCAAAGCCCTCGAGCTAACCCCGGGAGAGGCTAACAAGATTTGTGAGATACCGGTTGCTCAGATACTCGAAGCCCAGAAACAGGTGACCGATCTGCGAGGGGCGTACCTGTCGTTTCAACCGGTGGTCGACGGAGAGATACTTCCAAGGTCTCCTCTAGAGTCAGTCCGACAGGGTATGGTCCGTGGGGTGGACCTTATCGTCGGGACCAACGAGGAGGAGATGAAACTCTTTGGGATTGACGACCCCGAGCTTATGAACGTTGACGAACAAAAGATGATCTCCCAGATGACAACCCTGGGAGGTCACATATTTGATGAAAAGCGCTCCAAGGAGGTCATCGAGGCGTACCGGTCTCACTATCGCGGGCTTGACCTAGGTGCTCTGTGGTTCCAGATGCTTACCGACTACGTGTTTAGGATGCCAGCGACTCGCCTGGTGGAGGCCCAGAGCGAGCATGCCAACACGTACTACTACCTCTTTAGATGGGCCAGTCCGTCCTTTGGGGGACTTATCGGATCATCCCACTCGCTAGAGATCCCGTTCGTGTTCGACAACCTCGACAAACCCGGAGTTGACCTATTCACCGGGGGTGAGGCTGCCGAGGGGAGAGAAAACGTTGCCACGGCAATGAGCGAGGCCTGGACCGGATTTGCCACAAACTCAACTCCGGTCAGCTCGCGGCTACCATCTTGGCCCACCTTCAATACAGACCGTCGGGCCACGATGGTCTTTGACATCAGCCACCAAGTCGAATATGACCAGCTCCCCGAGATCCGGGCGATCTGGGACGACGTGGACTTCCGCTTTATCTAGAGCTCACATCGGGGCCCCTGGTAACTCGAAACCACGTTCTCCTATAAGACCCAAACTTCAAACAGCGAATTGTGGTTATACAGAGTACTTGGGTACGTAGCCCCCCTGGCCGAGTAGTGATGACTCCTCTTGAGTAAGAGAGTCATCGAGGGACCCAATAACCTGGGTTACCCAGGCAAGTCTCTCGGTCAAGAGCCTGGTAACTCCGTCGTTGAGGGTAACCGAGCTAATCGCGCACGACGAGCAGGCTCCGACCATTTTGATCTCCACGACCCCGCTATAGGGATCTGCAGATACCAGCTCAAGATCTCCCCCATCCATCTGAACCGACGGTCTCATCAGGTCCATCAGGTCATTCAACTCGTCCAGCCTGGCCTGGGCATCTTGGCTACTAATCATGCCAACCAGTATAACAATCTATTCATACCCAAAATTTCGCGAAAAGTTGGGCGTTTGTTGGGTAAATCTGGACGTCTCTTGGTCCGAAGTAACTGTTACAAGTTTATATTCGAGGGCAAGGAGAAAATAAATGGAGCAAAAGGCACTTTGGAAAGCCGGAAGTCACGTTCGGGGGCACGTCACCCCCACCCGGTCTCTCCGCAGGTCCGTCAGGATTTCAGCTGGGGCGTCGAGCAATGGCTTTGACCTACCCACCGACGATTTAGCTGAGTGGTTCGCCCAGAATCCCCGCACCGAGGCTACTCCGACAAAAAGCCAGATCCCGGCAGGGGAGGTCGACACCAAGACCAGCGGGGTATTTGGGGTCTACAATCAGATCCCCCAAGTCCCCTATCGGCTATTTCAAACGTATGTCGATGTCGAGAGAGAGGCCGTTGAGACCGGAAAACTTCGAGTTAGAGATCCCCGCAATTCAAACGCCCTGCTCACTCGGGCGCTGTCACTTCCGGTGACCCGTTACCACTTTGCCTGACCAACCAGGTTGGACTAGCTCACCTAACAACTAGCCTGTAATGAGTGTCGCTGAGATTCTCGCCACAACCCACCGCCGATCGGCTAAATTGTCCAAGGTGACCTCTTCAACGGTTGAACCTCCAGGCTGGGATCAAAACCGATATCACATCTGTTTCGAGTCTGACCTATTGCCAGAAATCGTTGACTCCATAGTTAGAGGAGTCTTGACCGAATTAGACTGGACAGTCTCGTCGGTTGACTCGGAAGATCAAATAACCATCTCCTCCAAGAGGTCCGCTTCAAGAGCTGCTCAGCTGCGCCCCTTCGACGAAACTGGCAAGAAACTACTCGGGATGTGGTCACTCAAAGACAAGTACCCACCAGGAATCGCCCGGGGTGGGTGTATTCTGACCTCATTTGAGTATGCCATTGCCGTCCAGGTTTCGCCTATCTATGACCATAAGGTTCTCCAAGAGACCCCGGGGGGACACACCGAGCCAGTAAAGGTATTGGCCGGAAGTCGTATCGAGTTGTGGTGCCAGGAAAAGCTGTCGCCTTATCGAGGTTCCAGGTTCCCGAGTCCCGAAGTTTTCTATGTCGCCTCTGAGCTAGATGAAATCAATCCAACTCAGGCAATTATTGAAAAAATAGAGACCTTTAGCGAATAGTAGAAAATAGATATCTCGATCCTAAGCGGCAATTGGTCTGGCCTCAACAAGAGCGCTTGGAGGGTTTGCGACAGCAAGACCAACTCCTAGGGTCCGGGCACTCGAGGTAATCACATCTCCCGGCTCTTTCATCGATAGGGCAACTGGAACGACCGGGATCCCTAGGCGAGAAAGTATCATCGCCTCCTCCATCGCTCGTTCAAGATCATCAATGTGAACTCGTAGAGATGCTTGCACCACTACATATACGGACACACCGTCGAGGCTCGTTGTACAAATTGAATCGGCTGAAAGGACTTTCATGATCTCGTCAAGATCGGTACCAATAGCAGTTAGTTTATCGTCGATGAGATCCTTGTCTTGAACTGAACACGGCCTGCAACCTCGAATCAACACATTGAGATATCGCCGAGGATTTCGGTTGATTTGCTCTTCAAAGCGCCAGCCTTCAAGATTGCCTAGCTTGCCATCAATATTGTCCAGTCGTTTCTCATGGTGCTCAACTACCGAGATCAACTGGTCCATCCGAGTGCCCATCTGGTCCATTCGCTCTGACATTTGATCCATGCGGTCAGCTAACTGATCCATGCGGTCAGCTAACTTGTCCATACGCTCGGTCAGCTGGTCCATGCGTTCGGTCAGCTGGTCCATGCGTTCGGTCAGCTGGTCCATGCGTTCGGTCAGCTGATCCATGCGTTCGGTCAGCTGATCCATGCGTTCGGTCAGCTGATCCATGCGTTCAGCTAACTTGTCCATCCGAGTAGTCAGACGCAGATCCATTTGAGCCACATGCTCGTCTATACGTGCAATCCTCTCAGGCTGTTCGAGGAGTTCATCCGTCAGTATGACTGCCCGTAACTGTGCGCGTTTGGTCGGATCGGACTCTATTAATCGAATTATTTCCCCAATTTCCATTGCTACCATTATATATCTCCATTTTGACTTGTTTTCATAGGAATAAATAGGTCTTTGAGGCCGCCTTTAGAGTTACCTGAAAGAACTAGCTACAGGAAGTCCTTCATTGGGAAAATTGGCTGCAAAATTTCCGCTCTTCAATGAATGTACACCGGGGGTGAGACAAACCGAACCCCCCAGGTGGAATCAGTCGATTTGATCCCCACGGCCGGTCATCCCCAGATGCTCTTGCCCAACTCAACCAATCCGGCTAGGTCATAGATGTCGCTCTCAAAGAACGGGACGGAACTTAGCACCTCTGGTTTGACCCCAATTTCGTCTCGCTGTTCTTGCTCTTTGAGGGCCAGATTGGAAAAGTTAAGGAAACTGTTTCCCACTTCCGAGAGAACTCTTTGAACTAGGGCATGGTCCAAGCCAAGTAATCCAGCAATTTCTGGAGATATCTCATTAGACTTGCCCGACAGTGTTCTGGCTACCTTTGAGGCTTCCTTGTCGCGCAAGTAGTCCGGAAGGACCTTATTCAAGACCACGGCTCCGAGGTGGTAACCCCGTTTCCCAAGGGCATCTATAAAGAACTCAGCCTCCCTAAGCGGGGCAGCTTCAAGGGTTGAGACCACCATAAAGGTTGTCCGGCGATCCCGCAATAAGGAGCTAACCGCCCTGGCCCGTTCGATGAACCCTGAGTACATGGTCTGGAACAACATAAAAAACTCCGCCACGTCCTGGAGGAACTGGGTTCCCAGTATCCGGTCTGCAATCTGATAAAACGGCTTTGAGGCAACGTTGACCAACTTGGACCTGTAGGGAACTATAAGCCAACGAAGTAATCTGGACGAGAAAAAGTCTGCCATACGTTCTGGGGCCTCTAGAAAATCAATCGCGTTTCTCGTTGGTGGGGTGTCGACTACGATCAGATCGTATCCGCCTTCGCTGTGAAGCTGATAAAGACGCTCCATGGCGATATAGTCGTGGCTCTGGACGAACCTACCTGAGAAACTCTTATAGATTGGGTTCGCGAGAATCTTGTCGGCAGACTCCTGATCTTGGGCGTACCGTCTAACCAACGAGTCCCATGACTCCTTGGTATCGAGCATGGCCGCCCAGAGTTCTCCGCGCATGTCAATTGAGTGTTGTTTGAAAAGCTCCCCGGGAACCCTGAACTCCGTGTTGCCTACCGAGGTTAGGCCCATTGCATTTGCCAATCTCTTGGCGGGATCAATGGTTAGAACTAAAACTTTTCCACCGTGATTGAGAGCCGCCATAGTTGCCACGGCGGCAGACGTGGTTGTCTTGCCAACTCCCCCTGAGCCGCACGCAATAACAATCTCCTTGGCTGCCAAGAGCTTGTCGAGGGAACCCGACGTACCTAGAGCAGGAACTGCTTGTTTGTTGCTCTTTTTCGTTTCGCTCACGTACATCCCAACTCTTGGCCTAGGTACTCAGAAAGCTTTCTTACCGACCTCATTCCGTAGGTTCTCGAAAAAAGATACGGTACGTAAATCACCTCGGTCTGGTCGCCGAGTGACTCTCGCAGTCTTTGCAGGTGACTAGCCCCAGTACGTCTAAGCCTTACCGCGAGCCTGGCCGCGTCCAACACGGGCTCCACGTTGGCCTGTAAGGCCTCATTCAGGGCGCAAATCCCGGGCTCGGCGGACAGCTGATCGAATACCTCTTCTTCAGCCCTACCAAAGAGTTCGGGAAGCACCCGGTTCACGATTACACATGCTAGATCTATCTGGGTCTTATCCCCGATATTGGAGGCCAACTCAATTGTCTCATTGACCGGCATCTCCTCGGGGGTGGTTACAACTGCCAGCCCGGTTAGTTTAGGGTCGGTTAGGATGTCAAGCATCCACTTGGTCTGCTGGCGTACTAAACCTACCTTTACCAGCTCATTTATTGCCTCGGGGGCAGCTAGATGGCCAATGATGTGCCCAGTAGCCGTTGCGTCCACGATTACCAGATCCCAAGCACCACTTCGAACTTCCCAGCACAGCTTCCCGATGATCAAAATCTCCTTCACCCCGGGAGCCGCATTGGCCACAAAGTCGAAAACTTTAGCAATGGGCCCAAGTCGAAACACTAGGGGTATCCGCAGGTTCAAGCTGAGGTATTCCTTTAGTGAGTCCTCTGTGTCCATGGTCATTGCCCATAAGCCCGGTGAAAGCTCACGCTCTTTGTAGGAGGTAGGAGATGACTCAAAGTAAGACGCCAGATCACCCTTAGCATCTACCTCACAGGCCAACACTCTCTTGCCCGCCTTGGCGGCCAGATAGGCAAGTCCAGACGCAACCGAAGTCTTGCCAACTCCACCTTTACCAGTAACCAGCAAGAGCCGGCGATCTAATAGGTTCACTTATGTGCCGTAAGCAAATCGGCCTGGCCAACCATAACCACGATCACTTCTTGGGCTTTACCGCCATTGAAGGTCCTCCAAAACCAACCTTGTGGGACTCTGACGGAGCACCCAGGTCTATGTAACCGAGCTTGGTCGCAGGCACCCCTACGCGCCTTCCCTTCTTGTCGGTAAGCCACAAAATAGCGTCTCCACTTGATAGCTTGCTCTCAAGTTCATTTACCAAGCCGTCAACGTCTGCACCGTCACCCAAATCAAGCTCCAACTCCTTGACGATGTTTGAAATTCCTATCCTTACTTCCACGAACGAGTTCTCCTTAGGGTCTAATTAGAAATCCAGTCAATTAGCTTAGCTCTATATTTTCAGTGCAAGTAAACCTGGTGGCCAATACCCTCTAGCTAGAGCTACAAATTTGGGTTACACTTGCCAAGATGGACAACCTGTCAACAGATCTTCCCGCTAGTGACAATGAGTGGCAGTCTCGCCTTGCCCCAGAGAGATATCAGATCCTCCGCCTCAAAGGCACCGAGCCAGCATTTTCAGGTGACCTTCTAAACAATCATGAATCCGGAGTGTTCCAATGCGCCGGGTGTGGGGCAGCCCTGTTCTCGTCTCAGGACAAGTTCGATTCCGGGTCAGGCTGGCCGAGCTTTACGCAGGCGCTAGATTCCGGAGTAATTACTAGTCAAACTGATCATTCACACGCAATGATTAGAACAGAGATAATGTGCGCCAGATGCGGGGGCCACTTGGGCCACGTGTTCAACGACGGACCTCAACCGACCGGGATGCGATACTGCGTAAACTCCCTTTCCCTTGAATTTCAGGAAAGCAAAAACGCGCCTACCTGATCAAGTTGCCACGCCTCGCACAACCACCTATGGGTGAAGTGCAATTTCGGCGACATCTGGCCTGACTGAGTCGGCTTGGTCATCAATATCGGCAAGTTTGGACGCGTGTAGACCAGTAGTCGTACGAAGGTCAACTTCCTTGAGACCCAGAGAAAACAAGAGGGCGACGACAGCAAAAGGTACGGTAACTAAGAATTCAGTGTGCAGTGACCGGATAAAGGCATCTCTGACCTGAGCCCTCACCGCCACGGGTAACTTTTCCACCAGTGCCGGGCTGTTTACAATACTGGTAACGTGAGTTGAAAGCTTTCGTGAAACTTCTGTGGGGAGCAATCTTTGAAGCCAATATTGTAGGCGAGAGTCCAAAATCGTACCAAGTAGTGCTGTTCCAAAGGCCCCACCTAGAGTTCGAAAAAATGAGTTAGCAGAGGTTGCAGTTCCTATCTCCCGTGGATCCACTGAGTTTTGTGTTGCGATTACCATGTTCTGCATGATCATTCCCATCCCTACACCTAACAAGACCATCTTCCAGGCAAGTGACTCGTAGTTCATGTTTAACGAGAAGTCCGTCATGAACCAAAGTGCCACCACCATTACGGCGCAACCTATTATAGGAAATATCTTATAACGACCAGTCTTAGTTACCATAAAACCGGTCACCGTAGAAGTTACTATCATTCCGAGCATGATCGGGATCAACATCAGTCCCGAGATAATAGGGGAATCAGCCCGTACTAGCTGAAAGTAAACCGGTAGAAAGATAATCGCTCCAAACATGGTCAGGGCGAGGATAAAGCTCACAAGTGACGCCACATTGAAGATCGAGTTCCTAAACAGACTCAAGGGCAAGATGGGTTCGGCCGCCTTGGACTCCCACCACAGGGTAACCAAAACCCCAATCAATCCGGCCACTGCCAGCCAGATTATTATTGGAGAACTCCAGGGATACTGTGTCCCTCCCCACACCGTTACGAGTAACAGGGCACTAACCGAGGCCATAATCAAGGCACATCCCGTATAATCGATTGAACGTTCCCTCTTTTGAAAGTCAAACCTCAAGACGACTCCGGTAACCAAAAAGGCAACAGCCCCGATTGGGAGGTTAATGTAAAACACCCACCTCCAAGAGAACCTCTCTACCAAGAATCCTCCTAACAAGGGGCCAACGATGGTCGAGATTGCAAACACCATCCCGAAAACGCCTTGATATTTACCACGCTCTCTAGGGCTAACTATGTCGGCAACTATTGCCATCGAGAGTGCCATGAGGCCACCACCACCGAGTCCCTGGATAGCCCGAAATGCAATTAGCTCCCAGATATTCTGGCTGAGTCCGCACATTGCCGACCCGACCAAGAAAATTACGATGGCAAATTGAAACACGCCCTTTCTGCCGTAAAGGTCCGATATCTTCCCGTAAAGTGGAGTTGTTACCGTCGAGGTCAACAGATACGCGGCGACAACCCACGACAGGTACTTGATACCACCTAGGTGGCTAACAATTACCGGCAGGGCCGTGGCAATGATGGTCTGATCAAGGGCCGCAATAAACATCCCAAGCATCAGGCCAACCATGACCAGCCAAATCTGTCGTTGAGTCATTGACATTCTATGAGTCCACCTCTATCTGTCTAAGTCAGTACATCTTTTTGAGATAATTGAGAAATTTCACGAAGTTCACCTTGGGAAACCTGGCGAAGAGAATCGGCCATGCGCTCCATCAAATCGGTCATCTTGCGCCGGTCATGCGTTGTCCAGTGTCTCGTCACCATCTCCAGGAGAAGCTTCTTTGCTTGACAGGCCTGGTGGAGCACTTGCTCACCAGCTGGAGCTAACTTGAGCTTGTATACTCGACCATCTTTTGAGTCCTTTTCCTTCTCCACAAAGCCCAGGTCATATAGCTGGCCAACTATTCGCGACACCGTTGAGGTGTCTAGGCCCATTCGAGTTGAAAGGTCAGACACGCTCATAGACCCCGAGTCCTCCACTATGGCCAGGGCAAAGTAGGAACTCTTATCGAGCTCACCCGGGTCATTAGATTTCCCCTTTGTGGCCCAGATATTGAAAATCGCTCGAGCCAGTGCGGTAAAGGCTTTTTCGAGTCCTCCAATTTCGTCGTCGGGTTCAACGCCAGACCAAGTCTGATCAAAGTTACTCACAAGTAACTCCAAGCCCCAACCAACTTACCATGGTTTATATGTTTGCATCATGCAACTAGTTAGTCAAGTTTGTCTATCTGAATTGAACACTTTTCTGATAAAAATAGCCGTCTAACTGGAAAAATCCAGAATTTCTTCTGGCGCGGGTTTCTTGCGGAATGAAAAGAGGCTAGAGTTTCCCAAGATCGTAACGTAGTGTTCATTTCCGAGAGGGGTAATGGTGGTTCGAAGAGGGTTTGTTTTTTTGTCGTTAGTCGCGGCAAGTGCCAGTGTGCTGGTGAGTTGTTCGTCATCTGGTCCAAACCTCCCGCAAGCCCCTCAAGTAACCGGCCGGGCACCGATCAAGGTGGGCGGATCTATAAACGCAGCCTGGGAGACCGGGGCGCCTAAGAATACCAAGATGATTCTGGCCAACTCTCAGGGTGAAATCGCTGGCAGAGGAACTACCGACCGATTTGGTAGCCTAATAATCCAAAACATGACCCCAGCCAAGGGTTACAGATTTGAGTACAGCCAGGCAGGCAAGGAACTAGGATCCAAGTCCCTGCGGGTACTATCAACTAGCTACGTACCTCCTAGCTCGCTCTACACGAGCCAGCACTTACACGCTGGGCTCAACTATATAAAGATGAGAGACGGGATCTACTTGGCCGCAACGGTCAGGTTGCCACCGGGCAAGACCCTTGCGGACGGGCCATTTCCCACGGTAATTGAGTACTCAGGATATCAGATTGCCGCGCCTGGGGACCTGATTACTGCATTACTCGATCCGAGTCAGAGTCATGTTCCCTCGGCCCTACTCCCCGATACAGCAACTGCCGTGGGCTCGATTATTGCACCCCTCATGGGCTTCGCAAGCGTGTCCCTTCAGATGCGAGGAACTGGGTGTTCGGGCGGAGCCTTTGATCTATTTGGACTTTCCACGACATATGACGGATACGATGCCGTGCAAGCCGTGGCCGACCAACCCTGGGTTGCACACCACAAGGTAGGGCTCGTAGGAATATCATTTTCCGGAATCTCTCAGCTCTTTGTTGCAGGCACCAGACCACCTGGGCTGGCCGCGATTGCCCCGATGAGCGCAACCAATGACCTGTATGCTACAGGTTATCCCGGGGGAATATTCAATAACGGATTCGCTGCAAGTTGGATTGCTCAGAGATTTGCCGACTCTGAACCAGCCCCCCAGTACGGCCAGCAATACGCCCAGTACCTAACAACTCACGGGGACAAGCAGTGTATTGCTGACCAGCTACTTAGACTTCAGACCCAGTCCAACGAGAGTGCAATAGCCGAGGGTAAGTACCGAGTCCCATCCTTGTATCAACAACGGTCCCCCGAGCATTGGGCCTCCAAAATAGATGTTCCGGTGTTTATTTCCGGAGCGTTTCAGGACGAACAAACTGGAGGACAGTGGTCGGATATGCTTGGGGCGATGAAGAATGATCCCACCGTTTGGGCCACGATAACCAATGGTACCCATGCCGACTCACTCGGGCCCGCAATCCTGTCGCGGTGGGTAGAATTTTTACAGATATTTGTTGCTAGGAAGGTTCCGTATGAGCCCTCTATTGCCAAGGTGTTCGGGCCCGCACTGTACACTCGCCTTGTTGGCGCTCCGGCTGAGAACTTCCCGGCAGTCAATTTTTCTAACGATAAGACTGTTGCTCAAGCTCAGAACCAGTTTGAAAAGGATAACTCCCGGATAACGCTGTTATTTGACAATGGCGGAGGAAGTCTTGGACCCGGCGCAATGCAACCGGCTTGGCAGGCTGGCTTCTCTCAGTGGCCCCCGAAGCGTTCTCAGGTAACCTACGAATACCTAGGCCCAAATGGATCTCTATCGCCATCAAAGCCAAAAGCAGGCTCGGTATCGTTCTACCCAAATCCAAATGCTCGACCCAAGACTAACCTGGTCTCAGGGTCTGCCTGGGTGGCACTACCTAATTATGACTGGGCCCCGGTTACTGGAAATTCAGGAGTTGGATTTATCTCAGCACCTCTAAAACACGACTTGACCGTAGTTGGACCAGCCGCTCTTGACGTGTGGGTAAAGTCGAGTGCCGTCGATACTGATCTTCAGGCAACTGTGTCAGAGGTTCGACCAAATGGCCAGGAGATGTTTATGAACACCGGAGACCTGCGGGCGAGTTTGAGATATCTCGACAAGGCTAAGTCAACTCCCACAATGCCGGTGCCGACCTATGAGAAGCGGACCAGGTCGCCAATGCCAAAGGGAAAGTACGTTGAGCTTCAAATTCCGATAACCCCGTTTGCGTACTCTTTCAGGGCGGGTTCAAGGATTCGGGTCACCATTGAGGCGCCAGGCGGAGATAGACCTGCCTGGACCTTTCTCACCTATCAGACTAACGGGACCGTAAAGGATTCGGTTTCCTTTGGAGACATAACCCCGTCGGCTTTGGTTATGTCGGTAGTCCCAAATCTAACTCCAAGTGACCCACAACCGGCCTGCCCGTCTCTGCGTGGACAGCCGTGCCGTACTTATGTCCCGGCAGGAAACGGCGGGTAAGAAAAGGGTACTTTGTGGCCGCCTTTGCGGTTCGCAAGTTGAGTGCCTGGAACCAGATATTCCGACGCTCATAAGCTAAAGAAGTGAATCAAGGGCTTTCTAAGGTTCATCTTCGGAGACTCTGGATAGCTGGGCTTTTAGTATTTTTAGCCCAGTTATTGCTCCTTTTGGCCTGGTCGAGACACCTGTGGGACTCTTTTGAACTAACAACAGACATGGCCACGTTTTCACAGGCCATCAGTCAAATCGGATCAGGACATTTAGATCCTTATATGACCACGGTAGCCTACAACTATCCTCACTACGGCTACTGGTTTTATCAAGACCACTTCTCACTAATAATGTGGCCATTATCGGTCTTGTTTACCCTATTTCGAACGACGTTTTTTCTACTCGTTGTCCAAGACCTAGCCCTGGTCGGGAGTGGGATCGTGATCTTTCGATGGGGTCTGGAAATTGTGGGGAAGACCGAAGCGATATCCAAAGTCCAAGGAGTACTAATCGGTCTGGGCCTACTTGTAATTTTGATTTCCTGCCCGAGCTTGTATTGGGCGGGATCCTTCGACTTCCACGTTCAGCCCTTGGCCATCCTATTTGCGCTGGCGTGTTTTCGAGATCTCTGGCACAACAATAGGCGGGTGTGGGTATGGGTTCTCTTGGTCCTTGCCTGTGGAGACGTGGCTACGACGTATCTCTTGGTTGTTGCCCTGGTTGGCCTTAGTTTTGGAAAAGACCAACGAACCTCAAGTCTGGGAATCTTGTTGGCCACCTTTATCCAGTTCGAACTAATCGGACTCCTTGGAGCTGACAAAGGGTCACACCTGGAAACCGACTTTGCCTACCTGGCCCACGGCAAGGTACCCGGTGGACTACTTGGACTTGTCGTTATTGGATCTGGGATTTTGGTTCACCCCACTACAGCCCTTCGGGTAATCGGGCAGAGATTCACAAATATCTTCGCCTATATCTCGGCAGCTGGAACGGTAGGGCTAGCCAGCATTATTGGGATTATAGGCTTTGTCACGATCAACCTTACAAACTCCTTAGACCGGTACAGAGTATTTATCTCGCCCATAGCTGGCTTTCAAAATCTTGCCGGTGTTCTATTCTTGGTGATTGGGTGGGTTCTTGTTTCACGTCAACTAGCTGTCCACTTAAGAGGGTTCGGGCCGTCAATCTACAAGAAAATGGCCACCGTGATGGCTTGTGCAATCGTTTTGGTAGGACCAATCCAAGTCTTGGTCGGGGCCACAAAAGTCCCCGGTCAACTCTCGGCACAGTTCAATCGAGTAGCGAAAGCCACATCTTCTGAATTGAGTACCGTCTCAAAGATGATCCCGGCAAGGGCAGAGCTAGTGGCATCACAGGGTATCGTAGGCCGGTTCGGAGATCGCAGGTGGGTCTATCCCTTTATCGAGGCCTTTCCAAATGGTCAGACCTTTCCATTGAATAGCTCAGAAATCTATTTTGTATTGGTCCCAAACCAGGGAATTGAAAGTGCCACACCCTCTGCCACGTTGCATGCCGAGGTCTTCTTAGAATCGATTCACGCAAAGTCTCTGGTGAATAAGGACGGTGTGGATCTTCTCGTGCTTCAAGAGCCAAAGTCGGCCACGTCCCTA
>DAIDHF010000040.1 GCA_027452005.1 Acidimicrobiales bacterium | reverse complement strand
GAGTACTTTGTTGAACTTGACCGGAGCATTGGACTCGACCTGGTCAAGGCCATTCACCTAAATGACTCCAAGGTAGAATTAGGGGCTAACCGAGACCGCCACGAGAATCTCGGAAAAGGATCCATAGGCGAGCAGGCTCTGGGGGATTTTCTGGCGTATCCCGCTATAGCTCATGTTGACGTGATCTTGGAAGTGCCCGGGCCCAGCGGAAAGGGCCCCGAGGCCCAAGATGTTATCCAGGCCAACGAGATATACGCCAGATCAAAGGGAACCTGGAAGAAGACTCGCAAGTAGGTCCACGTCAAGTTCTCGGTTCAAGAAGTCTCTAATATTGATGCCAGAACGAATAATTCATCTGTGACTCGGATATGGTTGAAATAAGCGAAAAGCTAGTCCAGCGCGCGCGATCCTCGCGCAGCTATAGGGCAAAATTGAAACGCCGATTTCCAACACGCATATGCCGAGCTGGTCTATGACTTCGGTCTCGTTGTGACTTCACATATGTGGCATTGATAACCCCTACCAAACCTAGAGGAATCTGCACAAAAACTCGCAGATCTCCTCGGTAGCTTGACCGGCCTCGGGAGAATTGGCCGCGAATGCCTGAAATACGTGAATCAATTCAGGGTACTCGGTAAGGGTTACATCTATACCAGCAGCTTTTAGTGTTTTCTCAAGACGCCGGGCATCATCTAGGAGAACCTCGGCAGTTCCCACCTGAATCAAAATCGGAGGAAGCCCGGTTAGTTCGCCAAAGATTGCCGACACGTACGGGTCTCTCGGGTCATGTCCGCGAGTGTAGTGGTCGGCCATCATCTGGAGAGATTCCTTGGAAACCACCGGATCTCGGTCAACTAATAAATCCATGGTCTCACCTGACATCGTGAGATCGACCCACGGCGACAGGCACACGGCACAGCCCGGGAGTGAGATCGAAGAGTCTCTCGCCTTGAGCAAGGTGGCCATGGTTAGACCGCCGCCAGCCGAGTCACCGGCAATTGCTATCTTATCTGACGAGTTGCCGGAACTTAGAAGGTATTTATAGGCAGCTATAGAATCATCTAAGGCAGCCGGGAAAGGATTTTCAGGGGCTAGCCGGTAGTCGATAATCAAAGCCGGAATCTTCGAGCGCGATACAATTCGGGCGACAAGCTCTCGGTGGGTTGCAATTGATCCGATCACGTATCCTCCGCCGTGTAAGTAGAGTAACGCCGCAGATTTTTCCGCGGACTTTGGTCGTATCCACTCACAGTTCATCTCGCCCACATTGATCGGCTCAATCTCCACGTCCTCGGGCAACGGGTAGAGGGCACCGGCAGCCTCGTAGGCGATCCGTTGTTCAGAAAGAGGAGTATCGATCTTGTCCTTCACTCCGAACGCAATTAACATGTCAACGACCTGGTTATGCTCTGGACTTGGCAAAGGGCCTCCTTGCTCGACCGGGATATTCCGCCACTACTTTCACCAGTCTAGTTCACTTGCCCGGGCACTAAGCGCGCGAGTTATTCTGAGTTCTCTGTGAGGCAAATCAATATCAAACAAGCCGTGGGGGCCCGGTGATAGGTTGTTGGTCAGTACTTGACCGAATCGTGACGGCAAGTCAAGTAGCTTTTTAGAATACAAGGTAAGAGGTGCAAGGAAACGTGCAAGACGAAATAGACGGTTCCCTAGTCGAAAAGGTCTTGGACGAGGCCGGGATTAGCAAGAACAGGGCCATCTTCGGGTCAATGATCGGGTCACTATTTGAGATGGCCGGTGAGGAAGTCGACTCGGGTAACCTGAAAATTGCTCGGGCGGCCCTGGAGGAGATGGCCGATGCCTTTAGAATGTTCCGGCCCTTTAGAGACCGCCGTAAGGTGACCATCTTCGGGTCGGCCCGCATTGGTCCCGACCACGTGTCTTATGCACAGGCCCAAGATCTAGCCAACAAGATTGCCGGTCAAGGGTGGATGGTCGTGACCGGAGCGGGTCCCGGGATCATGGAGGCCGGAATGGCCGGTGCCGGTCAGGACAACGCGATCGGGGTCCTAATCCGGCTACCCTTTGAGAGTCCAAACCGCTTTATTGCCTCAGATCCAAAGCTCGTGGAGATGAAGTATTTCTTCACCCGAAAGCTCATGCTCATGAAAGAGTCTCACGCCTTTGCCGTCATTCCCGGGGGGTTTGGTACTTTGGATGAGACCTACGAGGTTCTGACTCTGCTTCAGACGGGCAAAGCCCAGCCTGCACCGGTAATCTTGATCGACGAACCCGGGGGAGGCTACTGGGACACCTGGACCGCCTTTATCATGGAACAACTCATTCCAAGGGGTCTGGTTGCACCAGAGGACAGGTCTCTGTTTTCAATCGCCGACGACGTCAACGCAGCAGTTGATCAGATCACCCAGTTTTACTCCACATATCACTCGTGCAGATGGGTTGGAGACCTGCTCGTGATCCGTCTGACTCGGCCTATGAGTCCGGCTAGATTAGAAGAGCTAAACCGGGAGTACTCAACAATTCTTGCCGGAGGAGCCATTCGGGCAACCGATCCGCTGCCCCCAGAAAGGGCGAGTCGAGATAATCTAGACCTGCCCAGAATCGCGATGCGATTTGATAGACGCCACTACGGTCGCCTCAGGGAGTTTATCAACTCAATCAATCGAGGGGACTAGGTGGCTGGTGTCATTCGCGTCCAAAGGGTCCCTTGATTTCCAGAGAGGTAGGAATCTCCCGCAAAAGACTTGAAAAAGTGAGAGCGACCAGAGCGGGTTCCCTGCCAAGGTGCCCGCGAAGCCTCTAGTGTCCTGGGATAATTGTAGAGCTATAGTTCTCTGCCAGGATGCTCCGAATAAGTTAGACTTATGATATTGAAAGTATCTTCAAGATAGTGTATTGTGGGAGGAAGTGACCTGGTATGAACCGGAACCTGAGCGGGTTGGCCGATTGCATGTGCAGATTTTTATCCCGAGTGTGGATCGGGCGGGACATGTAATTTCGGAAGGTCAGTCTTACTGGGTTGAGGAGTGCCTAAGTCTAATGGGTACCCTTTTCGGTGGAGCTACAGCTTTCCCTCCGGCTAGAGGCGTTTGGCGAGACGATGAATCAGAAGATCTGATATACGACAATACAGTAATTGTATTCTCCTACGTGTCAGAAGATGATCTAACCGGAGAATCCGGTCACAAACTACGAGAATTTCTGATGAGGTTGGGGCGTGAAACCAACCAAGGTGAGGTTGGGATCTTTGTTGATGGAGAATATCGTGGGTTTCAGCATTTTGAAGTCTAGACCGGAGAAGGAGAACTAATGACTGAGGAGCGGCTACGTGGATTCAAGAAGGCGTTGGGCGGTGAAGTTGTTGTATCGGGCATCGAACACCCAAGGGCGCTCAACCTAACAGAAGTGTTGGCGACTAGAAGTTGGTTTGACCGGAGACGGAGGGAATTGACATCATCTGGGGGACGTCCTACAAACCCTCGGTGGACAATGAAAAGACAGGTCCCTTTAGCTCCCGAGACCTGGCAGTTGCTTTGCGATTTAGCCGAGAAGTGGAGTCAACCAGGAAGCAAGGTGGGGCCTGGTCAAGTCGCCGCATTCTTGCTTGAGGAGTCGGTGCTTAGGAGAAAAGAAGTTTCCTAAGCGTCTCTTGGAGGTTGCCAGAGGTTGCCTACGGCTATTGATGACGCTGACAGGTCTGCAGACAGGTTTACTACTATTTGTGTCATCTGAGACTCTTGCCTCTAGGGATTGATATACAAAAATCCATATGCCTCATCTCTAAATTTGACTCCGGCCCTCTCTAGATATGGGTTCCAACTTTCAGTTATGTCTGGGTTGGACTGTTCCATTCCGTGGTCGGCGACTAGGAAGATGGCCGTGTCATCTAGTACTCCCCGGCGTTCAACCATGGCCAGGATCTCTCCAATTCGGGCATCGGTCTCAAGCAAGGCCAACCGAGAAAGTTCAGAGTGAGGTCCGGTATCGTGAAAAACTGAGTCGATCAAGGGCATGTTGATCCAGCAAAAATCGGGGAGTTCCATGGTTTGACCGTAGAGTTCTCCCGACCATAACCCGGTTCCATGGTTCAAGGCCATGGTGTCGGCAACCACCCCGAAGCGGGTGTGAGGTGAGAAGTCGGCCACCTCGGGGTGGGCTAAAGGAAATGGCCCGGCCAGATCTGGCATAATGTCCATCTGCTTGCCCTGCCGAAAAAACTCAAACGTAGACCAGGTTGCCCCGCTGTCTGCCGGCTCGTTGACTGAGTAAGTTACTGAGTTTGGCCTCGATCTCTTGAGTGCCTGATGAATTGTTTCTGTGGCCGGGGTGAGCCAATCCATGGCCGTGTGCCAGGTAGTAATTGACTCGGTCACCACCTGGCGATTGAGTTGTCGGTCCCACCAGGCGTTGTGTAGGACCCCGTGATGGGCCGGGAAACAGCCGGTCATCAGTGACGTGTGGTTGGCCAAGGTGACAGTCGGAAGTGTCGATATCGCCCCGTGACGAAATGCGGTGCCTCGGTTGATTAGACCGGAAATATGGGGGAGTTCGCCACCCTCACACCGGTCATAGAGTACATTCGCGTTACACCCATCCAGCAAGAACACTAGGACCCTCTGCGGGTTGAAACCCGGTTCCAGGATTCGGTCGACAGGTCGCCCGTCTTGGCGAGTCAGATAGAGCCCGTCATCTTGAAATATCCCACCAGGACCGATTCCGCCAACTGTTGGGACACCAAGTACTTTCAAAATTGTCGGAGCCACGTCGACTAGCCGGCAGTGGTCATCAACAAAACCCTGACGCCTAATTCCAGGGCCACAGGCAATAAATGGAGCCCTGGCCTGAATCACGCCCAAAGATCCATGATTACCGAGGTTGGTGTCGTACTTATGCTGGGCGGTGTGCACAGCAATTACATCGGGAGCGCACGGATGGTCGAATACTTGGGCGATATGTTCATAGGCATACGGATAAGAGTTTGTGCCTCGGGTCGGGAAAATGTTCTCAAGCTCGGCACCAAGCGGGGAAAAGTTACCGGGGTCTTGATTGGCAAGAGGGTTAACACCATCAACCCGTTCAATGTTGAATACAAAGTGGCTCGCTTGGATTGACCGAGAAAATGTGACTGATCCCTCATTTGATCGCGTGAAAAAAAGGTTTGGGGATTCACACCAGGCCACCAGCTCGACTAGGGGTGCTAGATCGTCGCTGGTTAGCACGCAAAGTGCGTCTTCAAATGACTTGGCAAAGTTGTCTATATTATTGCTGACCGAATCTCTAAGTCCTGTAAAAGATCGGTACTCACTAGCGCTGATTTTCGACTTGTCCATGCCAGATACTACCGAATTTTTTACCTTGACTGGATTGTTGGCGCAGTCTTAGTTTTGCAAGGTATCTGTCAGGATCTGGTCAGCTGCATGAAAGGTGGTTATGAGACACTAATCCCAACAACGGGACCCCAAATCAGGTCGGTCCCACGACCCACATAGAGAGGTAGGTTACAAAATGCCAGTTGACCAGCTTGAAAGGCCAGGATACATCCATTTAGGGGGACTGGACCTCGATCCATCCCAGTCAGTTGACTTGGAGCCAACTGGGTTCGAGTTTCCCCAGGGAGTCTGGATTTCCACCGAAGACCTAGTCGATATCTCTTCATGTGTCGACGCAGTTCGCCAGTCAATCACCGGAATTGGACTAGAGATTCAAGTTCGAGTGCTCAGGGAGATTGTGGGCAAGCTAGAGAGAGCCCTTACCTAAGGCCAGAAAAGCGGCTCGTGTAAATAGTGGGGTGACACGTGATTAATGACACGATTGCCAGATCACCTCAGCCGTCCTGGGACCACGGTGGACCTTGGAAGTGATCTGGCCGTCGGTCCTCTTCCAGACGAATAGGCTCGGGTTGTTGCTGGTACAAGCGATCTACTGGCTGATTAGAGCGGCAAGTTCTGATTCATAGGTATTCGTTTCAACCCAACCCGGACTCATCGCTATGCTCGGCTGGGCCCGGACTAGAGCGTGAATTTGTGTGTCACCTTACTAGCAGGTAGCTGGTAAGACCGATTGACAATGACCCCTACTAAGAGAATTTCAGATAAGTAATCAAAGTGGTCCAGAAAGGAGCCGCCGCGATAGAATAAAAAAGGGTGAGGCGCTTTTAGGGTTGGAAAGGAGCTAAATGCTTTACTTGGATCGGGAAAATGGCCGTGGTCTCTAGGTCGCGCCGGAGGGCCCGCGTATTTGTCTTCGCCACATTTCTCGGAGTTAGCGTTCTTACGCCTTCTCTTTTAGGGCAATCTCTTGCAGGGGCAAAATCATCCGGGGTTAGTCACGACGGGATCTTAGGAGCAAAGTATGATTCTGGAAGAGTCCCAATTCGAATCTTTCCAATTTCAGCTCTTCACCTAGAAAAGACTAATTCAAAATCGAGCCGGAGCCTTCCCACGCCCGTCTCTAGTCGAGGCCGGTTGACCAGTCACAGCAATGCTCCACTTCCGGGGCAAGTTGAACCGATCCCTTACGGAGGAGGCGGGGTAATGGGAACTACGAGTGCTGGAATCACCTTACATCCGATCTTTTGGGCTCCGACTGGGTATTCATTTCCTTCGGGCTATGAGTCTACGCTCGACCAGTTTTTATCGGATGTAGTTGCCGGAAGTCAGACTTCTAACAACGTCTTGTCAGTTATTACCCAGTACTACCAGACCACGAATGGGACCAAGCAATACATTAACGACATATATCACCTAGCACCCGACATTACCGATACCGATGCATACCCCTCTGATTCTTCTTCGTGTACTCCAGATTCAAACTCGGGCGACACGGCCTGTGTTTCCGAAAAAGACGAGCAATCTGAATTGTCCCAACTCACGACTTCAGATTCACTACCGACTGGCAATAGCGACTTATATCTACTCTTCTACCCGCCTAATGTCGAATCTTGCTCAACCTCAACAAACGCCTCGCAAGGCGGTTCGTGTGCAATAGTTCCCTCGGGTTCCAATACCGGTTACTGTGGGGATCATACCGCTACTCAATATAATCCGATTGGGGCAATCGTTTACTCTGACCTACCTTTTCCATATGGCGGAATAGCCGGATGCGACGTTAACAACGATACCACCGGGACGGGTTGGGCCGATGAGGAAATCTCAACCTTGACCCATGAAATAGTAGAAGCGGCTACCGATCCTGAAGTTAGCGCTTGGGGTTCTAATGGGCTTCAAAACGAAGTCGCTGACCTCTGCTTGACTTATACGGACAACGAGCAATTTGGCCCGGATACCTGGAGCGATATTGAAGTCTTCTCGAACCAGGATTACGCCACTGACCCGAGCGGAGGCTGTGTAAGTACGAATTCGAGCACTTCGAGCACTACCTCTACGACGAACCCGTCTACTACTACGACGAGTTCTACCTCTACGACGAACCCGTCAACTACTACGACGAGCACTACCCAGGTTCCATCTTCGAGTTCGACGTCATCGACTAACCCTATCCAGTCGCCTAGTTCTCCGGGATACTGGATGCTTTCCTCAGATGGAACCGTCTACCCGTTTGGTTCTGCCGGCACGTATAGTGGAACCCCAATCAATTATGCTGTCTCAATAGCACCTACTCCAACTGGGCTTGGTTATTGGGTTTTGAATCAATTCGGTCAAGTATCAGCATATGGAGATGCATATGTTTCGGGTACCGGAGCGACTCAACTGGCTCCAAACGGGACTGCTGTGTCGATCGCATCTACTAAAGACGGGGAAGGGTATTGGATAGTGACCTACAACGGTCGGATAATAACCGTTGGAGATGCCACCAACTACGGGTCTCCAGCGCAGAGTGGTACGGTACTAGCCGCGGGAATAGTAGACCTCGTAGCTACCCCCGATGGGAAAGGTTACTGGTTACTTGGAGGCGATGGAGGCGTCTTTGCTTACGGTGATGCTGGATTTTTTGGATCAACTGGAGGGACCACACTAAACGCACCGGCAATCGCAATGACTCCGACAAGTGACGGAAAGGGGTACTGGTTTGTAGCAACTGATGGAGGCGTATTTGCTTATGGGGATGCTATGTTCAAGGGATCTATGGGAGGCAAACCATTGGCCGAACCTGTCGACGGGATAGTCAAGACAAGTGATGGCCTAGGCTATTGGATGGTAGCTTCAGACGGGGGGGTATTCGCTTTCGGGGATGCCCAGTTCGTTGGATCACTAGGTGCTAATCCACCATCGAGCCCCATCGTCGGCTTCGCCCCAGATTAATTGTGACCCAACAGCGTCTAGTGCTAATTACTCAAGTTCTTGTTGATTGAAAATTCCTTATATATTGCCCAATGAGCCGATGACCGGAAGAACAAGCGAGCACGGGGGCTTGTAGTTAGGGTCGTTGGCTCCTAGGGCGTTCATTACCAGGCCCAAGGTGACCGGGTCGTACACTATACCGATGTGCTCGGTGAAGTCAGTTGCACAGTCGTCTTGGAGGGTAATATTTTGGACATTGGAGGCCGTGGGCAAAAAGGCGTTCGTGTAGGGAGTAATGACCTCGTCGTACTTTGACTCGATATTCACGTAGGAAACACCCGGAGAAGTCCCTCCTCCCTTATTGAGGGCGGTCAAAAAGCTCGACCCCTGTTCCTGCTCACCAAAAGAGGCTGGTAGCTGAGAGGTAACCCCGGTAACCAGGGGAACTCCAAGGAGCTTGGAAAAATCATCCCCAAGGCTTACGATCCCATCGAGCGTGGTCCCCTCATTTGAAGGAGCAATTCCGACTAGCATATGTACCTTGCTAGCCCCGGCGAGATCTTGAATGTAGTACCGAGGCATCATGCCCCCCTGGGAATGGCCCACGATGTCGACCTGACCAGCCCCGGTCGATGCCAGGACCTTGGTCACGAAGGTCGCTAAGGTCTGGGCAGATGCCGCAACGTCACCTAAGCCGTAGAAGGGTCCAATATTGCCCCCGTAGTCAAAAGCGTAAACGCAGTACCCGGCGTTGGTGAGCATGGGGGAGAGCGCTTGCCATGTGAAGGCCTCACTTCCCATAGTCCCGTGAACCAAGATAACTGGATACGGGTGTTGCGCAGAGGGTACACAAGACCAGTTATTAGACCCGGGGGGCATTCCGGAAGGATTGACCAAGTCCTGTTCTAAACCCGTCGCCACGTTGCCAACTGGAAGGCTTGACGAAGTCGATACCGATGACCCCGAGGTATTTGCTCCCGATCCGCTTGACGCGGCCACCGTAGTAGAAGTCGTGGTCGGAACTGGTTGGGTATTGAACGCAGACCCACATGCCGTCAATATCAGACTAAGTAGTCCACCGAGCAGTGGAATAAAAGAGGCGGACTTACTAAAATGCCGTCTCTTATCACCGGTGCCACCAAATTTGTGCCCTTCGACTTTATCGGGTGCTGAGACCTCGCTAAGAAAGCTAGCCCTCGTTGTTGATTTTTGGTCAGCAAGGAGCTTAGTTGTGGCGGTTCGGAAAATATCATCTCGACATCTCCCAAATTTCGCACCCAATGTGGTCACAAAGTTACGGTACCAACTGGTAACCTGCCGTGCAACTCTTTCGGGGATTCAATAACTACTCTGGGTGGTAATTGGGGTTATCCGATTACTGATTCGGCCTGGAGGACCCGTAACGAGGTAGTCCCGGAAGTAAAAAGGTCGGGTAGGGCCCCAGATCCCGATGCTGCTCCTCCTGCCGACCAAGTTACCGACCAGGTGATTGTGGCTGAAATCGGATAGGCGGCATCATTTGGGTTACCGTCGGGAGAGGGCTGGCCAATTGAGCTAAAAGCATAGACGTGCGAGCAGTAGGTACTCTGTGTCTCGGCCGGGAGACTTTCATTGTACGGTATTCCCGGGCCGTTGCAAGTAGTTGTCGAATTATCTCCCGAATTCCACTCTACAGAGATTGGAGTTGCAGTCGCGGTGGCTGTTACGCATCCCGAGACGTTGCAGGCGGTAGCAGAAGTTGAATCTGGTGCCCAGATTCCAGGATTAACCCAAAACCATTCTGGAAAATTCACTAGACCAAATGTCGAAGGGTTCAAGATCAAAGTCGGGCTCGGCAACGATAATTGACTTTCTGCCTGAGCTGCAACCGAATATGGACTTGGTGGTGGGGGAGGCGGAGGCGGTGGGGGAGCGTTCGGAACCCAAATAATTGCAACACCACCCAGACTGGTTCCACCATCAAGCGCTTGACAAGATTCCGCTTCCCACTGGCCGGATGAAGAGTTCGGAAAATTTGGAACGACCACAGGTGAAGAAACACATTGTTCTGAACTGATAGAACTAGATGATGCGCCAGCTAAGGCGGATGAACCTACTGAGGAACTAGAAGACGCAGCATCAGTACCAGCAATTGTCACAATACACCCAATCGTATATCCCGCATCGGAGCAGGGTACAGATGCATAAGCAAAACTTACGCAAAGATCGCATGTCAGATAGCTAAAAGTAGCAAGCAATATAAAAAGAAATCGTCTCGTCAAGACTAATTAGCTTCCACATTGCATTTCGGGGGCTTTGGCGTAATTCTATACCCGGGTATTTTACTGACTGATGCTTCATTTGATGATACTTCCCAGCCAGAAGCTACCTTTGTAAGAGTAAATGCACCATACCCAGTTCCATTTACCGGCCATGTATATCCATTTGGAGGAGTAGAATTTGGAATTATCCAACCATTCATAGATATGCAAGAAAAAAGCTCTGAAACATTTGGCGACAAAAAAAATACTTCTGGAGTACCAAGAGAAAAATTCCGGGGACCACGGACTCCACTATTCCAATAAGTCTGAATTGTTGCAAACTCGGTAAAGACCATATGTTCGGTGTTATTTTTAAGTATCAAAGGAGTGAGCTGTTCGGCCGTTACCTCACCTGTAGAAAGAAGTTGATAGTAATTTGACGGAGGCCCTTGACGTGTATATTTGAAATAGGCTCGCGTGGAGGATTCCCAAATATGGGCGACAAGATCTCTTTCTGCAACCGATACATTTTTGGAGCTAAATGTTCGAAAAGCAGTTGGCTTAAAAGAGCTTAAATGGCCAGCACAAGATGTCAATAGAGTTACCAAACAAACGGAAACAACCCAGGCCTTTACCTCGCTCACAACGCGACCACCCTTTTTTCTAAGCAATTTATTAAGTGTTCCTTCTACTATAAAACTTCAAGCTCTCTAACTATTTGGAAATACGGCGAATCCAAAAACCTGGGAAAACTTTTTCCTTGCCCAAAAAGAACTTCTTGAAGTCAAGATCATAACTGTAAACGACAAAAGTGATGAGATCATAGGAACGATTAGATCTGAAGTCAAGAAAATTCTAAATATTTTTCATCTTTTCTGATTAACAGAGCTTCAACGCAAAAATAAATCAATCTGGCAGCAATACTGCAATTACTGGTCGTAACAGTTTTGAAAACTATGTAAGTAGTTACAAAGATGTATTACCAAAAGTAATCTAAATTCCGAAACATCCAATTCAAATCGATGCAATATTTCCTCACAGTACGTAAGTGTTACCGCACGTATCGTACAATTATCTCAACTATATATATCGCTAAACAATATAGTCTAGAGTAAAAAACCTGAACCAAGAGTCACAATCAAAAAGTTTGTCGAACTTCCTCTTGACAGTTCAGAGTTAAGTGCCTAAAAATCTATAACCCATGAGCACTGAAAATGATGGAATCAAGACAAACCCGCCTTGGAGGAACGCAAGCAACTCACTTTATAGAGATGACTTTGACGTAGCTGATTCGGAAAGTGATCGTATTGACCGGCGGATTAGAGATGACATCCAACCCGATATTACCAATACTCGCAGCACGAGAAAGCCTGTAAATTATGAAACATGGGACACCGATAACGAAGATCTTTTGAGACAATCAAACAGAAAAAAGCCATCCGAAAAACATAGATCTGCGAACGGACCCTCTAGAAATCAAGCAAATACAGCGTCCTCAAGCGAGATTCGCGCTAGCGACGGAAAGAGTGCTCGTTCAAACCCAAATATTCAAGCAGGTTCGGAAGTGCCCAAAAGGTTGTCTAATATACCCAAAAGAAGTTCAATATCCGATTACCAGCTTGGTCCAGCTGACTCACTCAATTCGAAGAGAAGACCAATCGCAACAATAGCGGCTGTTTCGGTAATTCTAGTTTTTGGTGGGGCCTTCGCAAGTCTTTATCAGTCAGCAAATCAAAAGTCGGGGTTTTTGATTGCAAAGATAAACATTGTCTCGGGTTCAACAATCACAAGGGGAGATCTTGAGACAGTAGCGCTTTCTCCAGCTCGGCAACTCGTTGGGGTTCCAGATCAAATGATAAATAGTGTAATAGGCAAACAGGCAGTTACAGATATTGGTGCTGGGGCCTTGCTCTCGCCATCAGACTTTTCGACACCAATTGTAGTGAAAGCTGGTTCAGCAATAGTTGGTTTGGCCCTAAAGGCTGGTCAAATTCCGGCCGAGGGTCTACTTGCAGGGGAACTAGTCAATGTTGTGTATACGAGCCCTGCAGGATCACAGCTTTCTCAGGGCCAACCTCTTTCATCGAGTTCACTAGCATTTGGTGGAGTCCAGAACTCATCGACAGCACTTGGAAGCGCGGGCACGCAACCCTTGAATGTGTCCACGGATAACCAGCTACAACCTCCTTACACGATTGCTGGACTGGCAAGTCAAGGACCTGGAGTAGTAATTGCATCAAGAGTGGCTGTAACACAGGCTATCCCGGAATCCGCCCAAGCATCTCAAAACACGTTTTTGGTATCAGTGGACGTTCCTGAAAATGTGTCCGGCTTGATTGCTGCAGCGTCAACGGCAGGACAAGTTGCATTAGTGCGGGTTGGCCCTAATAATCATGCTCCACTTGCATCTGGAATTGAAGGATAGGAGATTGGAATGATAACTGTTTGTTCACTTTGGGGGTCACCTGGTGTAACCAGAAGTTCGTATGCGATCTCCAGTGAATTACTGCGCATATCAAATAAACATGTTTTACTTGCTGAATGTGATCCATCGGGCGGTGATCTAGCTGTCTGGCTTGGCCAACCTACTAAACCTGGCATTGCGTCGTTTGCCCCAAGTTTACGTAGGGGGCAACCTGGTAACTCGATATGGAATCACGTTCAAGAGTCGAAACAGGGTGTTGGGTTGTTACTGGCCCCGAGTTGCGCTGAGCAATTTGTGGCAATCGGTAATGTTTTAAACGAACTAGGGAGACATGTGGCCAAGATCACTGAGGTTGAAGTAGTCGTTGACTTAGGTAGATTACAACCTGGTTTGGGTTTCGCAAAAGAGTTTATTGAGTTGTCAAGTCTTGTTCTAGTGTGCTTGCGGGCTGATCGGGCACATCTGGTCAATGCGGCACAAAGAATGCCGTTTTTAGCTCAGGCAAATCCAAAGATCTTTGCCATTGTCCTGGGAAATGGGCCCTACACCAATCGGGAGGTCGAGGAAGGGATTTCAATACCGGTCTTAGGACGAGTTCAAGATATTGACACGGATATCAATCTATGGAGAACTGATTCGGATTTTGGGGCATTTGATTCAGGAAATGAATCAGTCAAGCTTCTAAGACGAAAGTCTCAGTTGGGAAGTGCATTTGAAAAAATTGCGGCTGAAATTCAAAAGTTATCACAGGCCTCTCAAAGTGTGGATAACAAAATTATAGGGCGCGGGCCCGCTGACAAGTCAAATGACGAGGATTCAAAAAGGCTGAAGCCAAAGTCAGGAAATGGTGGCCCGAAAAGCCACGGACAAGCTACACAAATTGTAAAATACCTCAGTTCTGATCTACCACCGAAGATAAAGCAAGATCCTCTTCGGTCACTGTCAGGTAGTGCTCTAGCTAATCGTGTTGACTTTGTAACCATTCTCTCAAACCACAGTAAAGATACTGAACAAGGTCAATTATCACCTGAAAGTCAACAAGAGTCAGTACAATATTGCTACCAGACCGAGATTAGAAGTTCGGGAGCACGATGATCGACGACTTGGTGGCCGATCTTCGAGGCCAAGTTACCAACTTGCTCTCGCAAGAAGCTTCTAGGTTTGATTCAGATCTGGAGCGAGCCGAGTTTGCAAGAGCAGAAATTCACTCCCTACTTGATCAACACTGGATTTCCGAGGCTACAAATGAAGACACTAGGTTGTCTGAAGAGGATGAACAAGAGGTAGTTGAGTCGGTACTAGCTCATATGTTCGGTCTTGGTAGACTTCAAAGATATATAAATGACGCCGAAGTAGAGAATATCGACGTCAACGGCTGTGATGTTGTGTGGGTAAGTTACAGTGATGGATCTAAGATATTGGTTGACCCCGTTTGTGATAGCGACGAGGAACTAATTAGCCTTATTCGCCTCGCCGGGGCTCGCCTAGGTTTGGCCGAAAGAAGATTTGACTCGGCTCACCCTGAATTAGATCTGAGACTTCCCGATGGTACAAGACTGTCAGCAGTAATGTCCGTATGTGAACGGCCAAGCCTATCTCTTCGGCGTCACCGATATGTGGATTTAGATCTGGATGACTTGGTGGAATTGGAAATGATAGACCAGTCAGTTGCTAGTTTGCTCCGCGCTGCCGTGTTGGCTCGGAAAAATCTAATTATCAGTGGTGCTATGAATTCTGGCAAGACTACGCTTCTGCGAGGACTGGCATCATGTATTCCGCCTGAAGAGAGAATAGTCACCATAGAACAAGCCTTAGAGCTTGGTCTCAACCGTCTTTCGTCTCGTCACCCCAACTCTATAGCCCTCGAAGCGCGCGAGGCAAACATTGAGGGGGAGGGTGAAATTGGGATGTCTCGTTTGGTCAGGCGAAGCCTGCGAATGAACGCCGATAGGGTAATCGTTGGAGAAGTGTTGGGAGATGAGGTGATTCCAATGCTAAACGCCATGTCTCAGGGCAGATCCGGATCGATGTGCACCATACACTCTAACTCTTCGAATGGAGTGTTTAGAAGAATAGCTTCATATGCGGCACAGGCTCCCGAACGCCTTGGTCTTGAGGCAACAAATTTACTCATTGCAGGCTCTATTGATTTTGTGATCTTCATAGATACGATTCAGGAAGTTGTTTTTGAAAATAGTCCCTCAATGTACTTTGGTGAGTCAAGCAATTGGAACGATCAACTGATTTCTCCGATTCAAAGGGATAGACCATTTGAATATCCGCCGGAGGCCGCAACATGTGCTCCCAGAATGATTAGAAAAGTACGACGAGTGACCTCAATCAGAGAAGTGATAGATGCTGAAGGCAGCCAAATTATCTCTAACGAGATTTGGAAACCATCAAAAGATGGGCGCGCTATTGTTGGCACGCCTCTTCAACACAAGACGGCGTCCGAACTACGAGAGTTCGGCTTCGAGGCGGACTTTTAGTCTATGGAAGAGACACAATGAATATCCTGGTCTTCTTGCTAGGGAGTTCGATAGGATTGGGATTACTGGTTCTTGTTTCGAATTCAACGCGAGCCAGACTCAAGAGCCAAGTTGGACGGCTTACCTCAAGTTATATTTCGAAATACGAAGTAAGTGGATTAGATGTGCTTTTGGCGATAGCTTGCGCAGTCGCCCTTGGAGTAGTCACAAGATGGCCGATGGCTTTTGTACTAGGAGGCCTTGGGACCTTGGTCGTCCTGCCAATAATACGATCTACAAAAGGTGGATCAGTAGCCGAGAAGATCGAAGCAATTGGGATTTGGGCAGATATGTTGAGAGACACACTGTTCGCATCTGCCGGGCTCGGTCAAGCCATAATCTCCACATGTCAACTCGTCCCAGAAGCAATAAGACCAGAGGTGGTCCAGTTGGCCCGAAGAATCGAAGTAGGAGTCCCTATTGGCGATGCTCTGCGCGAGTTTGCGTCTCAAATAGATGAGTCAAGTGCCGACTTAATTGTAAGTGCACTAATCCTTGCAAGCGAACACAGGGCTCAGAAACTTGCAGATCTTCTAGAGGCTCTCGCCGAGAGTGTCAGAGATGAAGTCAACGCCAGACTTCGCATTGAATCCGCCAGGGCCCCACTTCGGACAAGTATTCGAGTGATCGTTGGGTTCAGTCTCTCATTCGCGCTGTTCCTCGTTTTGGTAGCTCACCAGTATCTCCAACCATACGACTCGAGATCAGGACAAATCGCGCTTCTACTAGTTGGATCATTGTATTTGGGAGGCTTGCTCCTTATGGGAAAGATGGCGAAAGCAAAAAGTCTTCCTCGTCTGAATTTGGCAAAAACGCGAGAGGCTACATTGTGATTCAAGCATCCATACTTGGCCTACTCGTAGGAGTGGGTTGCGTACTAACCTTCAGCTCACTGAAATCAAGACGTGTTCCGATTAGCGAATTGGTTGACGTTTTGAATTACAAGGGGCATTCAAACTCACTTGGAAATCCCCCAAGTGGTCATGCCAAAAGCAACATTGAGTTTAGAGCTACCCAAGAAGGTACCTTTGACCTCGCAAGTAGGTATCACCACTGGAGACGAATATTTGGGAATTCAATAGGCAAACAAATGTCTCGTCACCCCTCAATTTGCACAAAAATTGGGAAAGATCTAAATATTACGCAATCAGATCTGTCTGATATCGGTACTGAGATCGCCACTGTGTTGGTCGGAGTTGGAGCACTAATAACAGTTGTGTTTATCCTGATTTCACTATTGGGTGTGCAAACATCGTTTGGTGTTCCTGTAATTGTCATTATTATGCTTTTTCCGCTACTGGCTTTTGTCCCCTTTGTTGATCTAAAAAAGCGAGCAGAATTAGAGAGAGAGCGGTACCGCTACGCAATAGGGATTTATCTGGAATTGGTGTCGTTAGGTATGGCTGGTGCAATGGGGATTGAGAGTGCTCTTGACACCGCCTCCCAACTGTCTGACGAAATTGCTTTCAAGAGGATCCGAGAATGCTTAGCAAGAGCAAAGATGAAAGGCATAGCTCCCTGGGAGACCCTTGGACAGCTCGGCCGGGAGATTGGGGTATCTGAGTTATGTGAACTAGCTTCTAACGTAAATCTCGCTGGAGCCGAAGGGGCTAAAATTCGTAACTCGCTGAGATCGAAGTCCTCCACAATCCGCAAACGGATTCTCTCCTCCGAAGAGTCACGAGCCAATGCCGTTACGGAAAAAATGTTCGTGCCAGGCGTGATCTTGCTAGCAGGATTTATGGTATTCGTCGGCTATCCAGCCATGATACACGTATTCAAAGGGGTCTAATGTAAAAAAATAGCCAAGAACCTTCGATAAATCCAGCACGAATAATTGATTAAAAACGAGTTTCATCACTCAAGGATGTTTGTAATTCAAACGCTGGATTATAACAAATGTAAATCAACTTTATAAAGGAGCAAGATCAATGAATGAAATATTAGTCAAACTATATGTAACTTGTCAGGTAATGGTTGGCGCGATTTCGAGAAAATTCGAATCCGAAGAAGGTACCGTAGCTGAAACCGTTGTGATAGTGGCCGTGTTTGTGGCCTTGGCTATTGCGATTGGTGCAATCATTACCAATAAGGTAACGACAGCGGCTAACAACATCAACATGAACTGACCGAGATAGTTATCTGGAACGTCGGATTTTGATTTATGAACCTGATCAAGCGATTCAAGGATAACCTTGGAGCAAGTGCCTTAGAGGCCGTCTTGGTATTTCCTGCTTTCATGATTGCCCTGTTGGTGGTTGTTCAATTTGCCCTTTGGGAGCAGGCTAATCATGTGGTCCAAGTGGCCGCCCAACAAGGAGAACAAGCCGCTGCATCATTTGGGTCATCGTTGAACTCAGGGGTTGATACAGCTAACGGCGTTCTGAATCAGGACGCGGGTAACCTGTTGATTAATCATGATGTAACGATCTCAAATCAACCAGGTGGGCAAGTCTTGATCCGGGTTTCTGGGACTGCACTGTCAATCATTCCGCTTTTTAGTCCTGCGGTATCTGCAATAAGTATGGGACCGGTTCAGGAGTTTCGAACTAGTGGCTAATGGTAAATCGTGTCTTCATCTAAATCGTGCTGTGAGTAAAAGAAGCGAAGAAGGAAGCATGGCTGCTGAAGCAGTAATTCTTCTTCCTTTAGTGTTTCTTGTAATGCTCTTTGTAGTGGCCTTTGGAAGAGTTGAGCAAGCTCGATTGCAGGTAGCCAATGCTGCCAGGGGAGCAGTGGAAGCAGCTGTTTTGTGGCCTGGCGCAAACCAGGCTACATCGGCTGGAGAGGCTACTGGTGCTTATTTGCTCCATTCATCTAACGTGACATGTGAACACTACAGTGTAGATGTGTACACGGGAAACTATGTGGCCGGAGGGTCAGTGGGGGTAGGGGTGACTTGTACCGCAAAGCTGTCAGATATTGCATTTCCTGGGTTGCCGGGATCGCTAACGATATCGCAAGAGGCAAGTGCCCCAATCGAACTATACAGGACTGTCCAGTGAGGAGTCAGAATCATATTTGTAGCTATTGCGAGGGCTCACTTAGCGCCTTTTTTGCGGTATTTGTAGTCGCAATTGTCGCGGTAGTTGGTCTAGTTGCAGACGGAGGTCGATACCTAGCCCAGCGAGAACAAGCCCTTACTGAAGCTCAACAGGCTGCCAGAGTCGGGGCGGGTCAACTTAGCCAGACCCAGCTTAGGCTTGGAAATGTCCAAATAGACAACGTTAAGGCAGTTGAAGCAGCTGAGCAGTACATGGCCCAAAGTGGGCATCCAGGAACAGCTTTCGTCCTAGGAGATCATGTGTATGCACAAGTGTCAACATATTCGGTTCCAACTGTACTGTTAGGAATAATTGGGATAAGTCACTTTGACGTCCGTGCCTCTGCAAGCGCACAAACCGTGACCGGTATTACGAGTTCAGGATAATCACACCTCTAAATGCTGGGCTGAATTTTGTCTAATAGTAGTAAGAGAAAATCAAAGCAAGATCTGATCAAGAGTATCGCGCTAGTCCTGAGGGGAATAATTGCCGTTGGAACTCTTCTAATCCCCTTGGTTGGAGTTCCAATGGTCCTTATAGATGTAGTGGCAAAACGTCCGTATATTGGGCGGGAGTTGAGAGTGTTAGGAAGGGTACATAACCTTTCCGGACTTAAGTCAATCCTTGTTGAGCCGTTTTCTCTGAAAATTGCGATTTTATTGCTTACCTGCATAGGAATTGTATTTTGGGTTGCATATGTAATTTTGGCTATTAGAGTATTCCGAGAAATGTTTCGGAGTCGGCAACACGGTGTGGGATGTGACCAATTCCGAGTGCCCAATTCAAGCTCGTTAGAGAAGATACTTGTACGGCTTGCAGCCTGGGTTCTCATAGCAATTGTTGTCACTCTTTCTGGATTAGGAGTGTCTCGCAAGGTGACATCGGCAACCTTTAGTAGGTCTCGTCAATCCACAACTAGTTTTCAAGCAACGAGAGCAGTAGCCAGGTTTAGCAAAGAGGGAATACTCACCGAAAATGCCGGGGCAAGTGAGTTGGTAGCGCAAGTCCGGCCAACTCTGGGTGCGGAGTATCAGACCTTATTATACGGAAGTCTACTGATCTGCTTAGTCGGACTCTTGAAGGCTACCCAACGAAGGGCCTTTCCAAGTCTAGGTCCACTGATGGGAATCTTAGGTCATGATTCAGGTGTTTTTAGCTTGCAGGCCAATAACATGGCCCCTTTTAGGAAGCCCATTAATAACAGCGCGTCTTCTCAAAATATTGTAACGCAGAAAGATTATCAGGACCCTAGTGCAAATATCCTACGAGCAAACAACGTTCCGTCTGTTCGCGAAGCGTCCGACGAACTTGCAACAAGGTTTCGAAAAGCCTCACGGCTTTCTAGGGCGTTGGACTGTTTGGTTCAAGATAGCTCTTGTAGTAGCGCTGGATGCTTTGATCATTCAAAACAATTGGTAGGGCTATACCTAGAGAAGGGATGTCAAGCATCCAAGGTAGAAAGGAGTTCTTGTCTAGTTGGCTGCACGTGTCGCCACAATACTTCCTATGAAATAAGCCAGGTCGCTCAATTGATTGACGATAAGGCTATTCGAGCAAAGTCAAATATGAACCTAGACTCGTCGTGTAGGAAGTTCCCTGGAATCGAGATACCGCTAGTCGGTCAAAAATCACTATTCATCAACACTATTGCGGTGTCAGGCATTGATATAGTCTGTGAGAGATCTCACTTGATAGATATTCTAAATTGGGCCAGCCTAAGTGCTGCCTATCAAAACAATAACACCAATATCTTAACTCTAACGTCGCAAATTCCTAATTTGAACTTTGAAAATATATATGTGTGTGAGAGCGCTGAGCAATTTCGTAGCTATCTTGAAAAAGAGATACAGGACCGGTATCGCCTGTATTTAGAGTCCCTGAGAGTGTCAATGAGTTCGCCAGACAAGTCCAATATAGCCAGGAACGAAACGCCACCCCTTGTATTATTGCTTCAAGAACAAGAACTCATTTCTCAAAACTTAGATCTTATTGAAATAGTGAAGCTAGATCCTCGGTTGAAGATTGGCGTAATTTTAGTAAGGCATTCCAACGGGTCTGAAGTCACTAAATCTATCGGTAAACATGTAAACGAAAGTGCCAACGGTACTATTGGAACTAATCAGAAGGTCGAATCGGGTTGTTCAGTTGTCATCGATATTACGACCAGGACAATAAGCGTTCCGTGGGAGTCCAAGCTACAAACTATAGCTTTTGGAATTGACGACATACGTGAGTCACTTGGCCACTTTGAAAATGTTGCCCGATCATTCAATCGAGAAGAGACGACAAAAGGGCAAGACCATCTAAAAGTTTTCCGAGAAGCTGTAAGTGTTTCAAACCTACCTAAAGTGACTCAACAACTGTCGGGTAAACAGAAGATTGAGATCTTCGTAAATTTATTGGGCCCGGTTCAAATAGCAGGAGCTCAACGAGCCTTTGCAAGGCAAAAGTCTCAAGAACTCGTGTACTATCTAGCGATGCATCCCGATGGAGCCGTACGAGATAGCGTTGTTGCAGCCCTGTGGGGTGAAGTTCAAGTATCTCGTCAGACAGTTGATTCAGTTGTGTCTTGTGCGCGATCTAGCCTGGGAATGTGTTCAGATGGAGAGCTCTATTTGCCAGCTCATCAAACTAAGTTGATTTTGTCTAACAAAGTAGGAACCGACTGGTCGTACTTTCAAGAGTTAGTTGCCCGGGCTGGTGAAGAGAGCGATCATAGGCGCTTCGACCGATCTAGGAGAGAGATTGAGTATCTGTGCCAGGCAATTTCACTGATCCGGGGACGCTTGTTTGAAGGAATCAAGATCTCCGACTGGTTATTGTTTGAGGGAATAGGAGCAGAAGTTGAAAATACGGTAGTAGAGACTGGGCTACAACTTGGCGAGCAACTATTTGATCTTGAACACTTTGAGAGATGTAACTGGGCGTTAAGAAAGACTATTTTAGCATCGCCATTTGATGAAAGACTTTATAGGTTACTTATGAGGTGCTCTTACGCACAAGGGAATTCACGAGGAGTACACGCAACAATGGATGAACTTCTCAAGGTCTTTGAATGCGAAATCGAACCCCTCGACACCCTTCATCCGGAAACTGTCGAACTATACTCAAGGTTGACCAATAGTCGTAGGTTTGTGCATTGAACACGTAAAATCCTCTGACGGCTGAAGTCGCCAGATTTTTGGTGGTGTCTTGATGGACCTTTGGGTGGGTATCGGGTGGCTTGACCTCTTCTTAGATCAAGTCTCAGCTTACATTGATCTTGTTGGAGAAACGCAGCGTATTGTGCTGGCCTATAGACTTTGAACAATGAAAAGGTTGCCGCGTTCCTTGCTAGAGCGTCCAGCTCACGACGTGGCTCCCGACCTTATAAACAAGGTTCTAAGAGTTGGTCACCACGCTGGTAGGATAGTCGAGGTCGAGGCATACGGCGGCTTAGATGATCCAGCCAGCCACGCCTATCGCGGTCGGACCAAGAGAAACAACTCCATGTTTCTGGGCCCGGGTACCTTGTACGTGTATTTGATCTACGGGGTCCACTGGTGTGCCAACGTGGTCTGTCTTGGACCAGGCAACCCGGGTGCCGTACTCATCCGAGCCCTGGTGCCTGCTTCGAGGGGTCGGACCACACCGACTGCAGGAGGTAGCCCCCCAACGGTTCAAAATATGTCCGGACCGGGAAAGTTATGCCGGGCGCTCGGGATAACCGGCGCCCATGACGGGATCGACTTGATGAGCAGTGACCAGGTCGGGCTCTTCGACGATCGCGATGGAGTCGACGGGCGTCTTATTGTAGGCCCTCGGGTTGGAATAACCAGGGGAACCGACCTACCATGGCGCTGGATCCTTGAACACGGACTGTCCAGGTGAGGATTTCAAACTATAGCCACCCGGCCTGCCAACCCAAGGTAGACTATACAGCCAGGAATGGACATATCACCTGACTCTATCTATGTGACTACGTTTCAGGGTCTCGGTACCCATATCGGGACACATACGCGTTCGGTCCTCAAACTAGATTCCCGGGTACGCTTTGGGTTGGCGCCGTGGTAGGCCCCGGGGAGTGGGTCCAAGACGCCGACGGTCAATGGACCTGGCTGGTTGAAGACGGGTCCAAGTGGCGACAGAACTCAACCGGGGACTGGTACGAACTCCCCAATACCCCGGGAGTCGCAAGCGGGCCACCTCACCCCGGGCCACCTCCCGAGGGCCTTGCTGGTGTTGGGGCCGGGACTGCCCAGGTGGGACTTGGTCTTGGAGGCTCGACAACTCTCGGGATGGGCTCAGGGCTTCAAAGTGGATTTGCCGGGGCCGGGATCAGGGCGACCCCCGTGCCATACCAGGTACCCCCCGAGTCGATCCCCCAGATAGAGTCCTCGGGTTATGACGATCACGCCGTGGTTGGTTCCTTGCCCCCCCTTCCTAACGCCCACGTTGACCACTTGGGAGTGGACCTGGCCCAACACCCCGACTATGTCCATCAAGAAGTTCCTTTTCGCAAGGAGATCAATCCTCTCGCGATATGGTCACTCTTTCTCGGATTAATCTGTTTTTTCTATATCGGCTCAGTTTTTTCGATTATTTTGGGCCTGGAGGCCCGACACCAGATCAAGCATCACCACTCCACTCAACGCGGATCGGTCTTGGCCTATCTTGGGATCGTGTTTTCGGTTGCCTGGTTGTGCACTATCCCGATTCTTATCGGGGTCGGCATTAGTATCTATCACGGGGCAACAACAACCTATCAAGACACCAAGACCAAAGGGGTGGTAAACGCCGCCTTTACAGGTGTAAATGACATATTCAAGGCCGACCACAACTACGCTCAGGTCCAGGCTGCCCAGATCCCAAACATCCCTCTGGTTCATTTTTCAACCACCTGTGGCACGGCTGACGTATGTATGGTTACCGGGACCGGTTTCAATTACACCTTTGTAGAACTCTGCCAGGTATCGGGAGCAGGGAGGGCCTGGATGATCGCGGCAACCTCACTGGGGGCACCCTGGTATGGCGAGGCCTCAAAGGCGTGTCCTGTCCTGGGTGACCCGGGAAGTGCTGCTGGCCAGCCAACACAAGTGGGCTCTTGGCACCAGGGGGGCTTTCCACCGGTTACCCTGGACTTTTCTATCCTCGGGAACCCAATTCACCTGAAACTTTAGGCATAGTAACCCTAAATTGTGCTGTCTGGCCCCCTGAAGCGTTAATATATAAGGTCTACACCTACCCGAGTATGTTCGGACGGGCATTTTGGGTTTTCTGGCCCCGGGGCCAAGCCGAAATGCTCGACAAGGCTCTATTTGCCATTTCTCAGGGTTGTCACTATAATTTCAACTCCCGGTACTTTACGCGCTCAGGCAACTGAGCGGGTTTATTTTACCGGGTCAACCAGGACAATCACCTCTGGCCTGGGTTGCTAAGGAAACTTACCTCCCGGGTGTTACGTGACTGTACTGTGTGGATCGCTCCTTGAAAACGAAACAGGAACAGCCAAAAGCCGGTGCGTCCGGGCTGTCTTGAACCACCCGTCTCGGGTAGCTCAAGGCCTGCTCGGGAAAAACAAACGCACTGGGCTTTTCCAGGGAAATGAAACATTTCCCTGTCAATTCAATTACGGATTTAAACCTAAAAATCTGACAACTTGAAGAAGAGTCCAGGGTTACGTCAGGGACCTAGGTCATCGACCTAGTAACTGGCTCTCCGATCTTTTCTGGGAATGTCTCGGAGTCGACCTAGTCGATCTACGAACACTCCCTCAAGATCTCAACGGAGAGTTTGATCCTGGCTCAGGACGAACGCTGGCGGCGTGCTTAACACATGCAAGTCGAACGGGGTCCATCCGGTGGTAACACCGGTGAAGACCTAGTGGCGAACGGGTGAGTAACACGTGAGCAACCTGCCCCGAAGACTGGGATAACACCGGGAAACCGGTGCTAATACCAGATACCCCCACTTGGCCGCATGACCGGGTGAGGAAATGAGTTTTGCTTCGGGAGGGGCTCGCGGCCTATCAGCTTGTTGGTGAGGTAACGGCTCACCAAGGCTACGACGGGTAGCTGGTCTGAGAGGACGACCAGCCACACTGGGACTGAGACACGGCCCAGACTCCTACGGGAGGCAGCAGTAGGGAATCTTGCGCAATGGGCGAAAGCCTGACGCAGCAACGCCGCGTGGGGGAAGAAGGCCTT
>DAIDHF010000039.1 GCA_027452005.1 Acidimicrobiales bacterium | reverse complement strand
AGCACCGAGCTTCTACGCCAATCGGCTGATTTGCGTTACATATATCCGCATCCTAGCTCACGTTGGGGTTGTGTAAAACGATCACGCCTTAGTTGACTGGTACCTAGCAGGTTCCACGAAATGAAAGCTCCTCAGTGATGCCGATCGCCAAGGCAAGAACGGTTGCTCCCAGAAAATAGGGAAACTGCTCCAAATTCCGTACATACGCATTTGAATGATAGGAGAATATGTATATGGAAGATTAGACGAGAGTCAAACGCTATTTCACGGCTGAATTAAAGGACGATGCGGTCCAACTGGTCCTGTTCGGTTCACGCCACCTGAGAAAGTTCGCCAAGGAACTAGAGGTTTCCGAATCATCACTATGGAGCTGGGTTAGTAAGGTAAGGCCTAAAGTTTCTGGTGACACCCCTAATTCCTTGCAAGAGGAGAATAAGATCCTCCGGAAAGCATTGGCTGAGCTCAAAATGGGGGAAGAAATCCTATAACGCTATTACGCCTTTTGGGTAAAGAAGACAAGCGAAAGATGATATATGAGTTCATCTTCATCCAAAAAGCCGAAATCCCAGTAAAGACGCTTGTAAAAGTTTGTAAAGTAAACCGACTCGTAGCTACAGGGAACTGACGTATCTCGCTGGGGAGCAAAAGTGCTTGAAGCAGTTGCGGCAATGCTCAAGGACCGACCCAGAAAAGTGCTCGGTTGGAAGACTCCCGCAGAAGAGTTCAACGAAGATCTACAATCAGTCCAATAACCCGGTGTTGCGTGGATCGATTGAGTCCAGTCAATATACTGCCACCCTTTTCAGGTCACTACTTGCAATAATGGGCATGAATCAATCCATCCCGCATTTTGAAACGAAGTGCAATTCAATCTAGCCTGACCGAGTGTAATTCAATTCAACCCCATAGTGGACTTCATGGGGACTTTTGCCTCCAAGGACTTTCCTTGGCCTGTGGTTGAGGTTCTCAGTTGCCTCGCTTAGGGCTTGAGGGTCAATTGATCTAAAGTCACTGCCTTTCGGAAAGAACTGGCGTAGTAATCCGTTGGTGTTTTCGTTGGTTCCCCTTTCCCAGGAGTGGTAGGGGTATGCGAAGTAACTCTTTGGATTCGTCTTTTCGGCAATTTCTTTGTGACCTGCGAACTCTTTGCCATTGTCATGGGTGATTGTCTTGACATTGTGGCCACCTAAGATGTCCAGGATTATCTCTGTGACTTTACCTGCTTGCTTTGTAGGTGAGGCACCGGTGAGAAGGTATCTTGAAGTCCGATCCACCAAAGTGACGATCGCTCCTTTATGAGATCTGCCAATTATTGTATCGCCCTCGAAATTTCCAAGCCGCTTACGCTTCTCAACTATGTAGGGTCTCTTGTCGATTCTTACCTGGTCAGGGATGGTTCCACGCCTGTCTCTGGCTGATGCGTAGCGCTTTCGTCTTTTCTTTTGGCATCTCAGATGCATATAGAGATCTCCTCCATTTGCCTTGTCATTGTAGAGGAATCTGTAGATTGTCTCGTGGCAAATATCGAGGGTGTTTTCCAGGCGGGTCCTAATTGCAATCTGTTCAGGAGATTACTTGCTCTCAAGGAGATCTTCAATGAGTTCCCAGTCCTCATCGGTAAACTTGCAGGCATTTGTATTCCAAATTGATCTCGGGTCAGCCAATCTCTGGGCCTGTAGTTGAAAATACCCCCTCTTTCAACAGTTGCGCACTAGTTCCCTAGAGACAGTAGAAGGATGGACACCAATTTCATTGGCAATCTCCACTTGAGAGAATCCAGCGTCAGCCAAAGCACAAATCTGATAGCGCGATTCCAAGGTGAGCTGTGAATAATTTTTCAATGTATCTCCTTTTGAGGAATTGGTTTACCTTGACATTATCGCAGCTCACCAATTCCAAATCAGGAATTGCACTTCGTCTTAGAATTTAGACGTGGATTCAGTCAGTGATTCCTACGACAATGCCATGGCAGAGAGACTTTGGTCACTGCTTAAAAGACAGCTTAATGTTGACACATTTGAAAGTAAGCCACACGCAAGAAAAGAAGTATCTAAATGGATCAACTGGGACAACAACGATCGAATCCATTCCGCTTTAGACGAGCAATCACCGGTTCAATTTGAAAGTCTCTAAAAAGAGAAAGCAGTATAAGTGATGTGTACGGAATTTGGAGGCAATACCAGTCAATGTTGTTGTGGTTTGAAATGGATTCCTCGGCAATACTCCCATTTCGGTCATTTGTATATCTGGAAGTGTAAGTCCAAAACTTGACTGCCCACATGTGGCTTAGTGAATCATACTAGTAGTCCGCTACTCAGATAGTCCTTTATTGTGTTTTGGTAAAGTTGGAATTGCTAATACATGACTATCGGATCATTAGAATGCGCAACTTTCTTGATCTAAGTCTTGGAAAAGCCCCGCTAGAATTCAAGGCAATTGAGAAAGATGCCCGATGCGACCGACTCAAGGGTTATTTGACAAATAACTACCAACTATTAAATCAACAAGTAATTTACCAATACAACCAGCTTTACTTAGATGAGGAGTCCTTAAGAATGTCCAAGTCAGATCTCATGTTGGGCCCTGATTTCATCAAAACCAAGACTGCATAGAGGGCCACGTAGTATTATGCATGATGGCCGTGTGCTTGAAAGCAAAGTGGAGTCGCGCTTTAGTTACTCCAAAGCCCTGGAAATAATATTGCAGACTAACTCTGCTCTAATTGCTAACAAGCCAAATACATTTCTAATTTCACCACTGCATTCAGATGAGTTCAAAGAGACTCAGCAATCACTTACAAGTTAGACTGGGAATGGATAGGGATATCTAATGCCTGAAGACGGAACAACCTAGCCGAGTCTGCCCGGAACTTCTCGATTCTGTTTTTTCGCGACACTACCTCGGGGAGTTTTATGCTAAAGAACTATCGGCCTTGACCTGCCAGGGCTGCAATTTGAGGTAGTAGCCACTTGCCCACCAGTTCACTCCCGGCCGTCGAGAAGTGCTCACCGTCGGCCTGGCGTACTGTGGTAGTCCCGATCTTCGACGTGTAGGCCCCACCCGGATCCACAAACCGGTTCAGGTCGATCAAGGTAACCGAGGACGGGTTCTCGGCGGCCACTTCTTGCAGTAAAGAGTTATAGATGTCGACTCGGGCCGGGTCATCTTCTGGGTAGTTTCCCGTATCAAAGTACGGGGAGGTGAGAAGAACAACTCGGGTACCACCTTTGGCGAGAACCGATACGGCCTCTTGGATCTGACCCTTGATATATGCCTGATATCCGGGTTGGGTAATGTTGGACCACTGACCGTTGAACATCCGGTTGGTAACCTCCCAAAATCCAGCCAGGACAATCGCGACCGACGGTTTGAGTTGGGAGATGTAACTTGCCCACAGAGTTGGCCACTGCGCAGTTCCAGGTTGACCATTGCATGGAGGGGCCACGGCTGGATAGGTTATCCCAGCGGCCTGGACCGGTTCGCCCTGGGCAAGCCCGCATCCCAAGATTCCCTCGTCTACAAAGTACAGTCCATAGGGCTGGGCTAGAGGAGGTAACTCGGCCCCGAAGGTCTGAGCAACCGAGTCCCCAACCAGCAAGACCCTTTGGAAGTTTGAGGCCGGGCTCAGGTGGACGACCTTCCAGGGACCTCCTACGTGGGTGGCTTGCTCGATGGTCCCCTGGTCGCCAACGGCTACACAGAACTTGGAACCCGAGCACGCAATCGACTGGATCGTCTGATGAGACTTCACGTTACCGCCGGGGGCATTGAGTACCCACCCGTGACCGGACTCTTTGAAGAACTGGCCAAATTGGCCGGCGGTGACACAACTCGTAGGGGACACGCAGTAAATCGAGTTCAAGGTCCCGAACTGGGTGAGAGGGTTTTGATGCCAGATATACCCGAAGTTAGTTGTCTCTTGAATGTTGCCCTGATCGCCAACGGCATAACATGACCTGACTGAAAAGCAAGTCACCGCGTAAAAGTTCACGTCTTGGGAGAGCGACTCACCCAACCAACTGGTCCCAGAGTCGTTGGACACGTACACCTGGGCCGGGGAGTCAAGGCTGTCCCTCAGAGAAACCGCCGCACATAGTTTTTTGTAGCACGATACCGAGGTCATCTCAGCCTGGAAAGTCTCCTCGGGTGCCCAACTTACCCCTGAGTCTGTGGTGCGAAGTATTGACCCCAGCTGCGCGGTCACAAGACATGTTGTGCTCGTGGGACATGATATTGAGGTTAGCCCCTGGGTAGTACCGCTCTTTACCAACTTCCAGGTCGCCCCGAGATTGTCGGTCTCTACAATCGTACCGTTGTTTCCAACTGCAATGCACCTGGCTAAAGAGGGACACGCAACACCTAATAAGCGCTCGTTCGTTGCAGTATTTTCTGACAACCAGCCGTGCCCGGCATTAGTAGTTATCACGGCCTTTCCGGCCTCACCGACTGCAATACAGTCGTGGCTGGTTGGACAGCTAACCGAGTAAAGGGATTCGGGAGCTATTACCTTATTGGAATGAGTAGGTCCGATTGCACGACTACAGGCGCCCGACACCAGGACCATGACTATAGCCATAGTCGTCAATACAGTGGGTCTAAAGCGTCTCAAGCGTGTGGTTCGACGAGTTTTCGACCAAGTTCAACCAGATAGTCCCTGAGCACCTGAGCTATTTGGGGATCCCGGTTGGCCAGGCTGTCTAGGGCCATTCCCTGGACACTAAAGACTACCAAGTGTACGAATCTCGCAATCTCGTCATGAGATACGTGTGGGGCGCTTATGATCAGCTCTGCCAGATTCACGTGATGCGGACTTCTCTCGCGATCGATCTCAGACAAGAACTTGGACAGGTCTTGATCGGTTCGACAGGCCCCGTAGAGTTCTAGTGCGGCCAACATTCTCGTGTCTGAGTAAATTCCAACGACTGCGTCAATGAGATCTTCTACACGATCCCCGGGTGTGGAATTGGGATCGATCTCTACTTTCACGAACTCCTTTTCAAGCTTGTCAAATAAGTACTTGCACATCTCCCCGACAAGCGCGGTCCGGGTTGGAAAGTGAGTAAACAGAGCACCACTTGAGATCTCGGCTCTTGATGCCACCGACGACAAACTAAAGGTCGAGAGCCCATTGGATACCAACACGCCAACGGCTGACTCCAAGATCAATTCCCGGATCCCCAAAGGTCCAACTCGCGATTTACCAAACATCTTTGAAAACACCGTCAATAAATCTAGCCTATCTTGCCGGCCGAATGAGTCTCCGAGAGCCTATAAAATGTGACCGGGTTACCCCAGGTGATAATGTACGTTCTGTAAATTTCGCCAGGTGGCCTGGAGATGAGATCGGCTCGATCTAGCAAACTTTGGTGCCAGGCACGACTAGGAAGATGACACGTGATTACTGCCCCCCGAGTTGAAGGAAAAGCCCCGGTTCGAGACGGACGAGTGCTCGGTTATGCCGAGTTTGGACCACCAAGTGGCCGCCCGGTGGTATGGCTCCACGGGACCCCTGGTGGGAGGAGGCAGGTACCCCAGGCCGCCCGAAAGCTGGCCGAAGATCTCGGTGCCCGAATCATTGGGATAGAGAGACCCGGTATAGGGTGGTCGACCGCCCACCTATACAAGAACATCTTGGACTTTACTAAGGACCTGTCGATGGCTCTGGACTTCTTGAAGGTAGACCGGTTATCTGTTATTGGGCTATCGGGGGGCGGACCTTACTCACTAGCTGCCCCGGTTGGACTTGAAAGTCAACGAGTCGTGTCGGTCGGAATCTTAGGTGGAGTTGGACCGACCCGTGGAGCCCAGGCCGTTACCGGGGGACCTATCTCAATTGCCAGAAAGCTGGCTCCAGCTCTTCGGGTTCTTGAGTTTCCTCTGACCGGACTTCTCACGTCACTGGCCTGGTCACTTCGACCTCTGGCCTCGCCGGGTTTTGACACGTATGCTAAATTTTCCCCCGAGGGTGACCGGAAAGTGTTTGAGGTCCCCGAGATCAAGGAGATGTTCCTGGACGACCTCTTATTGGCCTCTAAGTCTGGGATGAGGGCACCTATTGACGATCTCATCTTGTTCACGCGTCCCTGGGGCTTCTCCCTGTCAGATGTCAAGGTGCCGGTCAAGTGGTGGCATGGGGATGCCGACACAATTGTTCCACTATCTCAGGCTAAAGAGACCGTGTCACATCTAGCTAACTGTGATCTGATCATCCGACCCGGTGAGAGCCACCTAGGTGGAATGGGAGCAGCTGACGAAGTTATTAGAACTCTTCTCAAGACATGGGACGATAACTAAAGGTTTAATGCCAACCCGGGCCTAGCCGAGGGGTCCACCAAGACGCAGTGGGTTCCCGTATATATGGTTGGCATACACTTGTTGCAGTGAGTACACGCAGACTGACTTGTTAGTTTGTCACAATACTTGGCGATTAGGTCGGGTTCTCTCAAGAGAGCCCGGGCCATGGCAACAAACTCAAATCCTTCATCCATAGCCTTATAGATAGTGGCCACGTTCGAGATTCCCCCAAGCAACACGAGTGGGATCCTCAGATTCTCTCTGAACTGCCTGGCAAGATCCAGAAGGTAGGCCTCCTCATAGGGGAAGTACCGAAAGAACTTCTTGCCAAAGACACGAAATCCCAACCTGAGGGGCTGCTTGAAGTTCTTGGCGAACTCATCGAGTGGAACTTGGCCACGAAACAGGAACATGGGATTTTGAAGAGAGCTACCGGCCGTGAGGACTAATGCGTCGATATTTCCATCAGCCTCGAACATCTTGGCTACCTCAATGCTCTCGGGTACACCCAAGCCACCCGATACAGCGTCGACCATGTTGAGCTTGGCGATCACAGCCATTGAGTCTCCAGCTTGCTCTCGAACCTCCTCTAGGACCAGTCGGGCTAGTCGGGCCCGGTTGGGAAGGTCTCCACCCCACTCGTCTTTGCGACGATTGAGTTTGGGACTAAGGAACTCACTTAGGAGATACCCGTGTCCAACGTGAACCTCGACGGCGTCAATGTTGGCGTCTTTCAAGATCTTGGTTGCCCGACCAAAATCCCTGACTACATCGTATATTTGTGCCCTGGTTAGAGCCAGGGTTCTTCGCATGGTCACCGGACTGAATATCGGTGACGGAGAGTATCCCCGGAGGCCGGCCGCCGTGGCTACTGCCCCGGCATGACCGAGCTGTACCGACACCTTTCCTTTAGAATCGTGAATTTGGCGGGCCAACCTCGCAAAGCCCTCTTGGGTTTCGTCAGTCACGACGATCTCGTTTTTAGTACCGCATCCCTCCGGGGACACGGCACAGTAAGCCACCGTGGTCAATCCCACAAGCCCCCGGGCAAAGGCCTCGTGAAATTCAATCAGGGAGTCACTAACCCGGTGAGAGGACGACATTCCTTCAAAGGTCGCCGCCTTGATGATCCGGTTTCTAAGCTCAATAGGACCAAGTCGAGCGGGGACAAAGGGATCCACGCCTACAGCTCTAGGGAAGGCACTTGTTGTGGACCCGTCGGGTTGTCTAGGTGCCAGGGCGTCCAAGGTGGTTTACTTACACGCCTGCTGTATCTTGTTGACCTCACCCTCAGGATCGACACATCCAACAATCCACTCGTCGTGTTCAGAGCCGGTTAGGGAAATCTTGACTCCCCTGGGGGTATCTTTGTGTACGTCGCAGAAGAACTTGATCCCGCGGGCACTTACCGTTGCCACCTCGACAACTCCAGGAATCCTGGTACCAACTTTGAGACCGACTCGATCAGCCTGTGCGTGGGCGTCTTCTAGCACCTCGACACCAACTACAGAGCTGAGTGGTACTCGAAGATCCTTGTGAAGAGATTCGAATTTTTCTTTGCGGGTAAGCTGAAGTACCAACTCGGTTCCTTCAATAAGCAACTGCCCCATGTTCTGCTCCTTTTATCTTCCCGAGATCTTACGATCAATAACTAGACCCAATTTAGCTAGAACCAAGCATAGTGGCTAATTACGTGAGTATTACCTAAACCCATTGCGCTGTAACGCTAGGCCGCTTTATTTGAGAATTCACCTATCCTTCCTTGCGAGCCCATCATCTCCAAAATTGAGCTTGCAGTAGTTTGGATCCGGTGACAGGAACTGCGAATGGACTCAATAGCCCCACTGCCACCACCGGCCCAAGTGGCCACGTATCCAAACGTGTAGTCAGAGCTATCGATCCCGAGAACTTGGCAGACGACATAGGCGACTGATTCGGCCTCTAGTTCTGCCAAGGACCGGGCAATCTCGTCCTTGTGGAGCATTGCATGTGACAGCTCGTGGACCAAGGTTTTTACCCTTTGGGCAGGTGAATTGGAGATTTCAACACGAATACGGGCAAGCTCAAAGGTACAGTCTCCGTTGGATGTTCCCTGAAAGTCATGGTCTTGGACACTAAATCCTATTGCGGCTGCAACTTCCACAAGACGCCCGAAGTGGTCGTGTGGGTCGTCACCATAAAGGGGGTTACAGATGCTAGGTAGAGGGTCCCCGCAAGTTTGAGAGACGTCAAAAACCGGGACAAATTTGAATCCTCTCAAGACTTTATCTTGATTTTCAACATAACTATCAGTCTTATCCCGATATAACATCGGAGCCAAGATCCAGATGGCTTTCTCACCCTTTTTTACCGACCTTCCGAGTTTCTCCCAGGTTCTAAATCCGGCTACCTGGGTAGCGTGATCGGCCTGAGCCAGTATTAGCAAGGTGTTCTTATAGCTGTAGTCATAGAATTTTCCTTGGAAATCCAAGTACTGTTCCCAACTTTTCGACTCTCCTAGACTAGCAACTCCCCGAGTTAGCTTTTCTATAAGATCTGGTCGATTGGATACGAAGTTTTTTGCCAACGTCTAAGTTCCTTTCGTGACAAGTTTTGATTGACGGATACCAAAAAAGCCCTCCCGCGCCAGATCATGACGGCGAGGTGTCACCCTAGAGGGACCGTGCGACACTCACGTTGAAAATGTTTTTTAGATTGGAAAGTTGGGACTCGAGCCACATGAAACCGACCGGCTTGCCAGCCCACCCTTGCTAGCTAAATGGTATTTTGTGGAGATAGTTGGAATAGATAAATGCTGGGGAGAATCCTGGGGTACTGGTGGGCGTCAATTACCCTTTACCGACCGTGGTTGGTTGTTTACTAGGAGGTACTCTTCTAGACTCTCTGGTTAGCGTGGGATACCGACCTTTAGATGATGGCATATTGGGAGATCTTAGATTCCAGGGTCCGGCAAGAGCTTTTCATCACTACATCGCAAAACTCAGCCCAAGGTTGCTAGCATTTTTAGTCCTGATTGCCCTGGTTGTGCCATTCTGGGTGGGTCTAGAGATTGTCCCGACAACAAGCCGGGCTGTTCCGGTCACGTCTCCTTACGCGTGGACCTCACCTGTTCAGATAGACAAGCTGGCCTTTTCGGCAATCTCGTGTCCGTTGACTGTCTCATGCACGGCGGTCGACAGAGACGGTAACTCCTACAGCTACAACGGTTCGACCTGGACTTTAAACACTACTGCAACTGTTCCGGCTGGATTCAACTCAATCACGTGTCCTAATACGACAAACTGTTTGGCTACCGACCAGGCCGGTGACAATATAGTGGAGGCAAGTGGCACCTGGGGTAGCCCGTATTTGGTTAGCACCACGTCAAGTCTTACTTCAATCTCGTGTGGGACCGGGACTAACTGCGTGATAGTTGACAACGCAGGTAATGATTATACGTCTACAAACACTGGGTCAATCTGGAGTTCCTTTACCAATATCGATGGCACGAACTCGATCAATTCTGTGTCGTGTTCGGGCACCTCGTGTGCCGCGGTTGATAGTGCTGGAAATGCGCTTTTTTCAACAAATAGTGGAACGTCGTGGACTACTCTCAACATTGACGCTACGACCGACCTAACGGCTGTGTCTTGTTCGTCATCGACTACGTGCATGGCGGTCGACAAGATAGGAAATGCTTTTGAGACGACCAACTCGGGAACCTCCTGGACTGCATTTAGTTCGATCGACGCCGGTCACGACATAACCTCAGTAAGCTGTCCTTCGACAAAGTGCTTTGCAGTGGATTCAAGTGGACGGGCGATGGCATTCAACGGAGCGGTTTGGTCAGCTCCCCTGAGCATCGATGGTACGACTCCGCTCGAGTCCATCTCGTGTGCGGGCAACGCACTTCCCATTACGTTTGCCTGTTTTGCTGTAGACCAAGACGGCCAGGTTATCGCCTACAACAACACGGCCACGTGGAGTTCACCGGTGGTTGCTGATCCCGGGACAAATCCAGTCAATGCGGTGTCTTGTGCGTCGGCAACAAGCTGCGTGGCTGTAGACCAAGTTGGAAACTCAGCCACCTATACGAGCGGGTCGTGGGCTCCAATAAACGGGTTCGACCCCGGACACCAGGCCACCTCAATCTCATGTGTGAGTGCGACTACGTTCTGTGCGGCCTCCGACGGATCGGGGAACATGTTCACGTCAACTAATAGCGGGACGAGTTGGACTGAGTTTAGCGGTGCGGACGGGACTCGCCACGTTTACTCTGTTTCTTGTGTGTCTAGCTCGTTCTGTGTGGCTGTTGACAGCCTTGGGAATGCTGTGGTGTATAACGGCTCGACCTGGACGGGCAGCTCCATAGATGCAGGCCATCACCTCACCTCAGTTTCTTGTCCGTCGACCACACTGTGCGTAGCTATTGATCAATCGGGTAACGCGTTTGAGTACAACGGGTCGACGTGGTCGACGGGAACCTGGTCGAATCCGGTCGACTCTGGTCACTCACTAAGTTCGGTCTCTTGTTTTTCTTCATCGTTTTGCATGGCCGTCGACGGGTCTGACGACTATCTGACCTTCAACGCAACGACCTGGAGTGCCCGACAGCCGGTCGAGACCATCGCACCGAATGGAATCTCGTGCACTTCTAGCTCGTTTTGCATGGCGGTTGACGCAGTTGGCAATGCGTTTTCCTATAAGGGATCGAGCTGGTCAGTCCCGGTGGTTATTGACTCGGGCCACGCCCTCGAGGCCGTGTCATGTGTATCTGGCTCATTTTGCGCGGCCGTAGACGGGGTCGGGAACGCACTCACATATAACGGGTCGACCTGGTCAAGCCCTCTCAGTGTTGACGGATCAAACCAGCTTCACTCGATATCGTGTGTCTCTGCCTCGTTTTGTGTGGCCGTGGACCAGGTTGGTAATGCGGTTGAGTTCAACGGGACTAACTGGACCTCACAGCCTTGGTCTAACCCGATCGATTCAACCACTCCGATCTATTCGGTATCTTGTGTGTCGATAGCATTCTGTGTGGCGGTCGATAACATTGGACACGTCCTTACCTACAGCGGTGGATCATCCTGGTCAAACTCAGCTATTGACTCATCTAATCTGCTTTCATCGGTTTCTTGTACATCGGCGAGTTTCTGTATCGCCGTAGACAACGCCGGGAACTATCTAGAGTGGAATGGGAGTTCTTGGACGTCTCCAGTGTCAATTGGAACCTCGGGACTTGGACAGGTTTCGTGCACGAGTCCGTCGTTTTGTGTGACTACCGACGGGACCACCGATTCGTACTACTTTACCGGGGAAACATGGATAGTTGAGCCCTTTGGAGGTTCCATTCCTCCCTTCAACTATGTCTCTTGTGTATCTGGAGAGTTCTGTGGTGCAACCTACATGGCTGGTGTTACCGTGGTTCGTACGGACAGTTTCGGGTGGTCGTCGTCGGGTACGATAGATGTGGGTAGCCCTACCGCAATATCTTGTCCGAGTTCAACTATTTGTATGGCAACCGATGGAACCGGCGACGTCCTGACGTCGTCAAATCCTTCCGGGGGATTTTCCGCTTGGTCAATTCAACAGAACGTGACATCGGGATTCCCGTTGCCAGGTGCCTCGTGTCCTTCCACCACCTTCTGCATTGCCGTTGGAGGTCGCAACGCATACTGGGAGAATCCCAGTGCGACCTCACCAAGTGTTACCTCCGAGAACATAACCGGAGTTGGACGATTAACCGGGATATCGTGCCCGTCGGTCTCTTTGTGTGTGGCTATTGACAACTCCGGAGACGTGGTTATATCAACCACCCCGACCATTTACACGAGTTGGACACTCATCAACGTTGACTCCACTTTCCAAATAAACGATATTTCATGTGACCCGAGCGGAGCTATATGCATGCTGTCTGATGTGGCTGGAAACATTATTGTTGGAACTAACATCTCTCAAGAACTAGTGACAAACTGGTCCACTCCCACCCCGATCTCCGGATTTAGTTTTCCGGTCTACGTTACTTGTCCGTCGTCATCGCTGTGTCTAGCCGTAGACGGCCCTGGATCGCTGTCATATTCTACAAATCCAACATCGGCCACGCCGACCTGGTCTAGCCCGGCAGTTGTAGACCCGGGTACGTCGGGGGTTAGTGGTATTACCTGCTCGTCGACCACGTCGTGTGTAATTGAAGATCTAAGTGGGAACGTAGTTACCTCCCAGAACCCCGAAGGTGGCCCGAGCGCATGGGTGGTTGTCAATATAGATGGCCCGAGCGGGAACCTCGCGGGCATTTCGTGTCCGAACCCTAATTATTGTGCAGTAGTAGATTCGACCGGCAACCTCTTTATTGGCACTGTTACCCCTCCTCCTCCCCCACCTCCCACGACTACCTACTCACTGTCTCTGGTTGCCTCTCAGACTACGGCTAGCCCAGGTGGGACTGTAACTATCACGGGCACCCTAGATGAGACCACGACTAACTCATCAACCGGGGTTGTAACTACTGTTGCGGTCTCTGGGGCCTCTTTGTCTTTTGACGTCTCTTCTGGTCCTGATGGAGGAGCTACTTCAAGTGTTTCGACCAACTCGTTGGGAGTTGGTACTTTTGTTCTTAAAAACTCGGGTACCCCAGGAATTGACCTTGTAACCGGGGGATATATTACTCCTTCAGGTACCTCAACTATTGCCTCTACCCAGGTCAACTTTGAGGCCCTAGATACCTTGGTGTTGACCCCGACCTCTCAAGGGGCTGACGTTGGAGGGTCTAGTCAGACCACTACAAATACCTCGGCCACTATAAGTGCTCTGGCCTCAAATCCATCTGGGGCACCACTTATTGGGATAACGGTTGTCTTTTCAGTAACCGGGGGACCAGACAGTGGACTTGGGACAAGTGCTAGAACTAACTCCAATGGAGTTGCCACCTTTAGCCTGTCGGCTACAAAGGCCGGGGCTGACACTATATCTGCCACCCTTACCGACCCGGTTTCGACAACAAGTGTTACCTCCAACACCGCAACTATTGTCTGGGCGGCCCCTATAGATCCAGTGACCAGCTTTCCTGGGTCAACCACCAAGAACCCAACAGGGCACTCAGTAACACTGTCTATTACCTTGACCTCACCACTTTCGGCACTTCTTCGTGGCGTTAGCTTGCCTAAAACCTCAGGGTCTTTTGTGGCCGACGTTGGGGTCCCGGTTGTATTTTCAGTTACAGCCGGACCAAATAGTGGGAAGAGTTCTACCCAGACAACCAACTCGTCAGGCACGGCTAGCTGGACCTATAGCTCAAGTGCCCCGGGAACAGATACAGTTGAGGCCTCATATGTAGATTCAGCAGGTCTAAGCCATGTGGTTTCCACCAACGTGGTCTGGGCGAGTCCAACTACTACAACTCTTGCCTCTACTACAACAGTGGCTTCGACTACGACAGCAGCTTCAACTACAACTCTTGGCTCAACTACAACAGTGGCTTCGCCAACACTATTTACAGCTCCCCCGGCCACCTTCTCCCAGGGGCAGGTCTCCCAGACTCAGGTGTCCCAGGCCCCTGTCTTTACTAGCCCAACAAGTACCCCCTCTAGTGCCCAGACAACCATAGCTTCACCCACTAGCTCGCCCAAGGTTTCAGACAATGTAAACAACCATCTCCTCAAGTCCTCACCCAGCTCTAAGGTCTATGAGTCTCTGGGACTAACCCCTAGTTCTCCACAGGTGCTAGATGGCAACCTGGCCACTAAAAAGACAGTCAAGGCCCTGGTGGCTGCTGGCCTTAGGGGTCCTGACATGTCCTTCAATAAGGGCTATGGAATAGGAGCCCAGGGGGGACCACCTGGACTGGTTCCCTTAGCCCAGTCTGTGCCCAGTCCCACTGAAGCCTTCCATGACTTTAGAAAGACCGCCGGTGGAAATGCCATACTCACCTTTATACTTATCTTTCTCATTGGACTGCCCTCGCTTATCTTCAACTCGACCCTCAAAGAACACCACGCCAATCTGGCCTCTAGCCGAGGGGCTATCAAGCGAGCCATCGACCGGGTTGAGGCCTGGTTGGCCAGACTGTCCACCTGGTCTCTGTTGGGAGTCTTCTCCATTATTGGGTCTCTTTTGTACTCGATTGTCGATCCCACCTTTGGGTTCAACCTGTCCTCACTAGCTGAGATAGTTGGATACGTAGGGGCCATTATTGTCTCGACCTCTATAACTGAGCTGGCCAGGGGACTTTATGTGCACAGAAAGTTCAAGAAGATAGGTGACCTAAAGGCCTTTCCCCTAGGGATTGTAATGGCCCTGGTCTTTGACGTCTTTTCTAGAGTTGCCCACTTTGAGCCTGGCTTTGTCTTTGGGGTACTAGCAGCCCTGGTCTTTAGGGTCGAGCCCACCGGAGAGGAAGATGGCAGGTCGGTAACCCTGTCGTCTCTGTGGCTCATGGGTGCCTCGGCACTGTGCTGGGTTATCTGGATCCCGGTCAAAGACAACCTGATCGGGGGCAACCATAACTTTGTTATTTTGTGTGCTGACGCCTTGTTGTCTTTTATCTGGATATGTGGACTACAGAGTCTCTTCTTTGGTCTGATCCCGATAAAGTCCATGGATGGAGACACCGTGTTCAAGTGGTCCAAGGCGGCCTGGGCTTCTATATATGTTGTAGTCACCTTCGTGTTTGTTCAATTCATTATCCACCCCTCGGCAGCTGGATATGGGGGGAACTCTAAGACCTCAATAGTTCCCCTGCTGGCCATGTTTGTTGCGGCCACCGTGGCCGCTGGGATCTTTTGGATCTATACCAAGGCAAAGTGGGGAAACAAGACAAAAGGCGAACCTGAGAAAGTAGGGATAGAGGGCTAGTGTGGGTCGTAGGTGGCCAAGGTCCAGTGGCAAAAGGGGTCTGGGTTTGAACTGGTACAAAGGAAGCTTAGAGTGACCGAGGCCCTTTGACCCGACCAGAGTCCGATCGAGGCTTGGGGAGCTACGTGGGTCGTGGACTTGCCACGGGTGGATTCTTTGGGGCTATCTTTATTTTCATCTTGCTTAGTAGCTTCTCCTTTGATTCGAGCTGCAATTTTGGACCCTCGAATCCACCATCATTAGCCCCAGTCAAGGACGGTCTTGGGGTTGCTACAACTCCGGACGGATCCACCGAGGTTGTTGTAGACTCCCAATCTAGACTTGTAAGCGTAATCTCTCATCAGCGTCTCGTGAGCCAGATCCCACTAAGAGTACCAGGGAACTCTGACGCAACAGATGTCGTGATAACTCCATCGGGGAAACTCGCCCTAGTAACCGACTCAAGGATTCGATCTAGATTTGGAGTTGTCGTGGTTATCGATCTAACAACTGACCGGGTTGATACGACGATCCCTGTAGGTAGCGGGCCGTCGGCCATTGCACTCTCCCCGGATGGATCTAGAGCCTACGTGTCTGATACGGGGTATATCAATAATGGGAACGTGGCCATCATCGACCTTGCCACTTTCCAGGTGGTCGGTTACATATCGGTCGGCCAACAACCGGTCGGCTTAGCCGTGAGCCCGGATGGTTCAACCCTGTATGTTGCCGATGCCACCTTGTACCTACAGCTCAATCAGCCGCCAAACAGTGATATTCCAGGTTACGTAGACGTGGTTGATCTCGCGAACGACACGATTGTCAAGTCTGTCCAGGTTGACGTGGCTCCTCTGATACTGGCCCTGTCATCTGACGGTACAAGTGTTGCGGTCGGCAACTACGGGTCAAACTCGATCTCGGTGTTCAACACGAGAACGTTCCAAGTAGTTACCCTAAAAATAGAACCGGGCGTCTTTGGGGTTGCGTTCTCCCCGCACGGATCGTCTATCTATGTTACCGCTGGAGATAGCCCACTGCTAGACAGTGCCCCGGGGAGTGAGCCGATCATTCACTCGACCTCAAATGTTATGACTATTGTCAACACTCATGACTACCAGATAACCCATAGCGTAAACCTTGAGAGTGACCCTACTGGTATTGTAACTGACAGGTCAGGTCGGATCTACGTTGCCGAAGGAACCTTCCCAGGGCTAATCGAGATCTCACCGTCAACACTCAAGACTACCCAGATCGGGATTCCAGCTCTGGGGCCTCCAAGAGTCAAGGGTTGACATGATATTCCGGCGCAATAAGCTGGCCCCTAAAGGCAGTTTGGTGGAACCGTGGCCACAGGATCCTCGTGAACGAACACACCGAAGTTGGAAGACCTTATATCCCGTAGGCGATGGAATCGTTGTCGCCGCGTTGCTTCTTACCACGTCGTGGATCTTTTGGATTGGAACTTTTGTCGGATCGGTCCTTGCCGTGGTGGCCTTAGTGAGAAGTGCTCATCAGACCACACCGAGAATTTCAAGAATTTGGGCGGCAACAGCCCTCACCTTTGGATGTGTAGGAATCTTGACCTCTCCATGGGGATATCTGACAATCGTAAAACCAATAATTGGACACCAAGAAAACTTGGCAGCTCGGGCGAGTATTGCCGATGTCATTAGTGCATATTCTGGATCGTCGCGAAACAATCAAGGCAACTTCCCCACAGCACCCGAGCACGCGATTCCCTGGGAATTACCCGGTTACGGCGGACTTTTTGTACTCGGGCCCCAGGTCGCCTCTAGGGACTATAAACATGTCAGTGCAGAGGTCTGGAACGTATCATTCAACAACGGACAGGTCATAGCAACAACTCTATATCTCGCCGTACACTCGGCCACCCATGAATGCTTTTTTGCCAGAGACACTAAAGGAGTTGTCACTACGATTGCGACCAATGATTCGGACGGCTACACGTGTAGTGGGCAAATAGGTCGAACCCAGGTTGACTGGTCTAGTTTGTCTTTTTAGAAGATCTAAAGGAGCCCGAGCTGTTTCCTACAAATCTACGCTAAGTATCGTTTCAAATACTCCAAATTGCTTAGTGCCCTAAAATAGCAAACCCATCGGGATTTACTAGGTTGCATAGGTTCGCTTCTATGTGAACAAGATATGAACGGATGGACAAATTCTGTCATCTGGACTTAGACTGAGAAAAGTGATTCCACCCATTTCATTTGCCCCAAGATCTTCCCGAAAACATAAATGGTGCAACTACCCTACTTAGAGGCTCGGCAGGTAGGAGAAAGCTTTATTAGATCGGCCGGGGAAAAGATCGTGAGTCCACTAAACATCTTAGACTCTCGACTAAAAGTTCTTGGGGACGCGGTGTCCGGAAAGGGTAGACGACGACGTAGAGTATGGACTGGTAATGGGAGGGCTCAAGTAGAGGTTCGAGGAATCCACCGTCCTGATTCAGATCATCTCTCTAACCAACTACAAAAAGCGCTTGAATCAGTTGAAGGCATTCAATGGGCTCAAGTAAATAGTGTTATTGGCCGAGTGGTCATCTCCTTCGAAGAAGACGGTCCAGGTTTAGATCAAGTTCTTCAAGTCATTGAGGGTGTTGAAGAGTTACACGAGGTCCATGATGAACTCTTCCCTCATGGTAGACCAGAGCTTCCATCAGATAGCGAACCATTAGTCCGCAATGTGATCTCACTCGGAGGAGATATCTTAGGTCTGGGAGTTGCATTTTCAGGACTCCTACTTCGTATACCGCCGATCCCCGGAGAACTGGGCTCTTTGGTCAGTTTCATCGATAACGAACGTCGCATTCGACGATCTCTTGAAAAGCGTCTTGGGGTTGGAGCAACCGACCTTACTATCTCCCTAACCTCAGCAGCGGTGCACGCTATCACCGAAGGTCCTTTGAACCTGATGGTTGACGCAGTAAATCGAGCAAGCCTGGTAGGGGAAATTCAGTCACGAAGACGGCTTTGGCAGTTGCGCGAACCCTCTTTGTCTGGCAAACGTGGATTGATTCCCATGGAGAGCTTCGTTCACGTACCTCGTCCAAATCCTCTACCCTCGGGACCAATCGAGAAGTACTCAGATCGCGCTCAACTCGGAGGGATAGGGGCATTCGGGATAACGTTAGCAACGACTAAAGATCCACGACGCGCTTTCAATGCCTTTACAGCAGGCCTTCCCAAGGCAGCTCGGTTGGGTCGAGAGGCTTTTTGCGCTCAGGTTGGACGCGAGATGGCCGAGAGAGGGATTCTGGTGATGGACTCAGGGGCACTACGGTACCTCGACCGAATTGACACAGTCGTGATTGACCCTGATGCGATTCGCATTGGCCGCACGAAAAACGGCGCCATTGACCCCTGGGCGGATATTCTGGCGGCAAAAATTCGAACAACTAACCATCTTTTTGTAGTTGCGGGGAGCAAGAACGGAGTTGCCAAGAGACTGGATGCATCACGAGTCGTCCCCGGAGGATCACATTTAGTAGATTCAATCCGTGAACTCCAGCTAGAGGGAAGAGCTGTATTACTAATAGCCAATAGCCGAGATCACGCTGGAATGCGGGCAGCAGACCTGTCAATCTCCAATTTTACTAAGAGTTCCTCGGTCCCCTGGGGGGCAGATATTATTTGCGGCCCTGGACTTGAAGACATTTGGTTCGTGATTGAGGCAACCGAGGCAGCTCGGAAGCTCAGCCGTTCAGGCGCCGCGATCTCTGCTGCTGGCTCAGCAATAGGTGGCGTGTGGTCAATGGTTGGACCCTCTACGCGAGCCTCGCGCCGAACTTCGCTCGCAGTAAATAGCTCGGCTCTATTTGCACAAGGACTTGGAACACTAGAGGCTTTGAACCTGGGGCGAAAGCGGGCGCCAGCTCCGGCCTCTAACGTTGCCTGGCACGAGATGGAGACCACTGAAGTAATCGAGGCACTTTCGACATCTCTAGATGGCCTTGAAGAAGCTGAGGCATCCAAGAGAGAAGACCCCGATCCAAATAGGGAGACTAAATCCAACACCTCACGATTTGGGCGTGCCATTCTTGGCGAACTTGCTAATCCTCTTACTCCCGTTCTCGGACTTGGGATTGGACTATCTGCAGCGGTTGGGTCGATGACCGATGCCGCACTCGTAGGCGGTGTGGTTGCAACCAACGCAGTCGTCGGTGGCTTTCAGCGACTTCGTACTGAATTATCCCTGGAAAGACTAGCTCGGGTGAGTGGTTCATTAGTCGGCGTCAGACGCTCAGGTGAGACCGTAGAACTCGAGTCGTCTCGTCTAGTTAGGGGTGACATAGTAGAACTTAGCGCGGGAGATGTTGTACCGGCAGATTGCAGAATCCTTGAATCCTTTGCGTGTGAAGTCGATGAGTCATCTCTTACCGGTGAATCTCTTCCGGTTGCAAAGCAGTCGGCTATTACACCGGGTGCTTCAGTTGGTGATCGATCTTGTATGGTTTTCGAGGGGACTACCATCGTCAACGGGACAGTTCTCGCAGTGGTAGTGGCCACCGGTCACTGGACCCAGGTAGGCCAAGCACTAAATGGAGCACCAGAGCCTCCGCCGAGCGGGGTCGAAGAAAGACTCCGGACACTAACAGCAATTACGGTACCCGTAACCCTTGCAAGCGGAGCAGCAGTTACCGGAATAAGCCTTCTCCACGGACGATCACTTAGAACGGCGGTTAGCTCAGGGGTGTCGCTCATGGTGGCCGCTATACCTGAGGGGCTCCCCCTACTCGCTACCGTGGCCCAGTTAGGAGCCGCTCGACGTCTCTCTCAACGTCAAGCGCTCGTACGTAATCCACGAACCATTGAAGCACTTGGTCGAGTTGACGTGCTCTGCTTTGACAAGACCGGCACCCTAACTCAGGGCAAGATCTCCGTCCAACGGGTCTCCAACGGTAACATCGACGAGTCGATCGATGCACTCTCACCAGTATGTAGATCGGTCATGGCTGGTGCACTCAGGGCAACTCCAAGACCAAACGGAGATGAAGAGCTACTTCACGCGACAGACCGTTCCGTAATAGAAGGGGGGCTGCAGGCCGGGGTCACCGAGCACCTGGGGGTCGGGAGTTGGAAACCAGTCGGGGAACTTGCTTTCGAGCCCGCTCGAGGCTTTCACGCTGTTTGGGGAAAGGTGCGCGGAGGCCACCTCATCGCAGTCAAGGGGGCGCCAGAGGTTGTATTGCCTCGATGTTCAACGTGGCGCCAGCAATCTAGTAGCGAGGTACTAACCGCACGCAAGCGCAGAGACCTCGATACTCAAGTCGAGCGACTTGCACGCAGAGGACTCAGGGTCCTGGCCATTGCGCAACTTCGCGAGCCATCACCTTCTAGTCTTGACGAAACCAATGTCACAAAGATGGAGTTTCTTGGATTCCTAGGCCTGGCCGATCCGGTCCGCCCAGAAGCAGCTCAAGCAGTAAACAATCTCCGAACTGCTGGCGTGGAAGTTGTTATGATCACCGGCGATCATGCCAGTACTGCTGAAGCAATCGCCTCAGAGCTGGGAATTGTGAACGGCAAGGGGGTTATGACTGGACCAAACATAGATCTTCTAAACGACGATGACCTAGATGCTAATTTGTACTCTACCTCAGTATTTGCCCGTGTCACCCCAGCACACAAGGTGAGAATCGTGCGAGCCTACCAACGCATCGGTCGCACCGTGGCCATGACTGGCGACGGTGCTAATGATGCAGGTGCAATTCGCCTTGCCCACGTCGGAATTGCGCTTGGTCAGCGAGGTTCACAGTCGGCGATCGAAGCCGCTGACGTTGTCGTGACCGACGATCGTATCGAGACCATAATTGATGCAATTGTCGAGGGGAGAGCAATGTGGTCTTCCGTGCGAGACGCATTAGCGATTTTGGTAGGTGGGAACTTAGGAGAAGTTGGTTTCACTATTTGTGCCACAGCATTGAGTGGCAACTCTCCCCTGGGTACTCGCCAGCTGCTATTAGTAAATCTCCTAACCGACATGCTCCCGGCAATGACAATCACCCTACGGCCGCCGGCCAAGAAGACACCTCATCAACTTCTCCACGAGGGACCGGATGCTTCACTGGGGGGGGCGTTGATAACTCAGATCGCAATTCGTGCGCTTGCCACTGGAGCAGGTGCCACGGGTGCTTGGGCCCTGGCGCGTTCAACTGGTCGAGGCAAGAGGGCCAGTACAATTGCACTTGCCGCACTAGTTGGTTCTCAGCTAGGCCAGACCGCCGCGATTGGTGCACGAAGCCCGCTCGTACTTGGGTCGACTCTGGTTTCAGCAGCTAGCCTTATTGCAATAATTCAAACGCCCGGTGTCAGCCAGTTCTTTGGATGCACTCCACTTGGACCCATCGGGTGGGCAATTGCGTCCGGCGCTAGTAGCCTTGCAACAGGTGGATCGATAGTCGCCTCGTGGGCAATCAGCAACTGAGAATTTCCTTTTTATATACCTAGATTTTACCTTACGTTCAATCCGAACAATTAATCTGATAATTGAGCGGAGTTTGGACATAAGGGAGAAAATTAGTGGAAATTATAGTTCAAGCTTTGGTAGTCGAAGTACTGCTACTCTTAGCCAAATACGCAATTACTGAGATAGCCGAATGGTATCATGTGAGCGCTCTCGAAAAGGCCTCCCTACTCACTTCTTAGGCTATGTAGAGGAAAGGACCATAAAGAATCCAAATACTTGGATTCTAAGAGACAACGACTTTCTAGTCTTAGTTTTCCGGACTAAAAGTCTCTACAACTTCCTAAAGTATTTTTGCGTTTCGACCCGAATAGTTAGTGCCAATCCACTCCCCCAGGGTCTAGAGAGTGACTTTTGAAAAAAGCCCAAACTTTATATTTAGGCTCCGCGCAAGACTGCATACCATAGCCGGTCTGCCACCGACATGACAGCTTCCGATACGTTTAGATAGCGACGATATATATCCTGGGATGCTATTACTTCTCGAAGATTGTCTCGTTCGAGAAGGCCAACCATTGCCTCACGATAATCTCTTTCTAGGTGGTGTATTGCTTGACTGGCTGCGTCCGCCTGGACACCAGCTTCTTTGCCCGATTTACCAAGTCCCCTTAGACCTTCCACGACGTCATTAGTCCCACTTGCTAGGCGATCAGCCATCGATGCAGCAAATGAATCTGGTTTCCAACCAAGAACTTCTGCTTCTCTGAGTAGATTTTTTGCTTCGATCAAGATGTGGTCAATGCGTTCTGAGAGGACGTAAATGTCCTCTTGGTCAACCGGGGTTGAGAGTGCAGATTCCAGAGCGCTCAATAGCTCACGCCGGGCGCTGTAACCATTGCGATAGGCCTCTCTTAGCTCGTCGGCTGCGCTCTGACCTAGCCCATGGGACCAATTCTTGAAAGCCTCGAGACCGGCCGCGGTAATCTCACCTTGAGCAACCAGAAGGGAGATCACGTTGGGCAAGGCCGGGAACAGTTGCTTGAACAGCCGACCCCGCCATATACGGCGCCTTTGTATGTCAGGGTTCTTTGTCACTGAAGCACTCCTATCATCTTGAACAGTTCAACCACGCCAGCACCAAGTATTCCACAGGCTGGTAATGTAATGACCCAAGCAGATACTACAGTTCTCACTGTCGGCCAGTGTACGTGACGGACGCGGCGTGAAGCACCTACTCCTATCATCCCAGAGGCCACCACGGTTGACGTGCTTACTGGAGCACCCAGCCAAGCCGCACCTAAGATCGATATGGCTGATGCTCCCTGGGCAGCCAGCCCATCAAGGGACCCACCTCTATAAAAGCGCGACGAGACAGTCTTTACTATCTTGCGACCACCACTAGCAGTCCCCGTTGCGAGAACAACTGCCACAAGCACCCGAGTCCAGAAGGGGACATAAAACGTTGGAATCGTCCGGGCCGCAACTAGTAGCGCAGCTATTAGACCCATGGCCTTTTGGCCATCATTGGATCCGTCGGCAAGCCCTACCAGGCCAGCAGTAATCCAAATACCAAGCCTCACAGGGGCAATGGCGCCTCGGCTGGCCCTTTTCAGGCTACGCCCGAGAATTCGGCGCATTCCAGCAGCTACAACTCCGCCTATAATTGGTGATATTCCAATGGCAAGTAAGGTCCCGATAACTCCGTAAGGTTTAATCCCATGTACCCCACCCCAGCCAACATTATGCCACCCCGAAGTAGCCGCAGCCGCTCCCACAAGTCCTCCAACTAGACCGATACTTGCACTAACGGGTATCGCCTTGCGAGTAGCGAAAAACGTAAAGCCTAGGCTGGCTAGTCCTCCTGCGATATATGTTCCTGGAAGCTGCGAATTTGAGACATGCTCCAGGCTTGACATGGTAGCGGCGACTGCTTGGCCAGCTATAATCCCTCCGCACACGTGTGCAATAAATGAAAATGCCATCGCCGAACGATACGAGGCAGCTCTTGAAGCAATGAGTGAAGCACTCGCGTTTGGAGCGTCAGATACTCCCAACATAAACGCAAATCCAATCGCCACGGCAATTGCAAAGTAGCTAGCAAGGCTCATCTATATAGGCCCATTTAGCGCTGTAGGTCCAATATAAGGTGTTTGCAGCGAAATGCTTGCATAGAAGACTATACCAGCAAACTAGTAGAATCCCCTGCAGTAGTGACGGAGGCGACATCAGAATTTCATCAGCCCATAAGGTGGCCTCTGGACCATGCCGGCTCAATTTTCAACGGCCAGCTTAGGTGTCTTAGGAAATCCCGGTCCACGTCTTACGCCTAGTTCATTTGGCTCGACATGGGCGTTACAGCTCGTGCAATGGATGTACTGCACAACGTCACCTTCACAGGTCGTGTGACTGTAAATAATCGGGGGGCCATTTGGGGCCTGCCACCTATCGCCCCACTTGGTCAAGGCCACAATGACCGGGGCCAGATCACGTCCCTTGTCGGTGAGTACGTAGTGATCGTAGGCGGACTCATCCGAATTAATTCGCTCCATGATCCCCGCTTCGACAAAACCTTCAAGTCTGGCGGATAGGATATTTCTAGCCAGCCCCAGTCGACGAGCAAAGTCGTTAAAGTGAGTAACTCCCACAAAGAGGGCATCGCGGATTATGAGCAAGCTCCAGCGCTCGCCAACCACCTCAAGGCAGCGAGCCGCTGAACATATCTCGCCCTCGTAACGGTTTCCCAACATATCCAATTAGCCTAGCATTTGTGGTTGCATCATGCGACTACCCGTGGTAGCCTGTAGTAGTCTTATCATGCAACTAGATTGGAGAACTTGAAATTGGCTACAGACAGCTTCACTACGACTTTCTTGGTCAACCAGAGCCCGGCCGAGGTCTTTGATACCATTACCAACGTACGCGGGTGGTGGTCAGGCACCATTGAAGGAGCTACCGACTCACTTGGGGCGCAGTTCACCTATCGTTACCAGGACATTCATTACTCCAAGCAAGAGATCACCGAATTCGTGCCAGGCAAGAAAGTCTCCTGGAAGATATTAGACTCCTCCCTTAACTTTACCAGTGACCCTAACGAGTGGACAGGTACAGAGATCGAATTTGAGATCTTTTGCAAAGATGGCCAGACTGAAGTTCGCTTCACTCACAAAGGACTTGTTCCTGCCCTGGAGTGTTTCAAGGACTGCTCGAATGCTTGGAGTTACTACGTCAATGACAGTCTCCGGCCACTCATAGCCAACGGCCAAGGTCTTCCCAATACTGAATGATCCCTTGCAGTATGTATTTCCCAAACTGGCCGAGGAACAATATATCACTGGCCTAGTTTTATGTCGGCGATGACACTTCTTTCAGACGAATGTTCACCCAAACGCGGCGAGACTTGGTCAGCTTCTTCAATTCCAACTCAAAATCCATCGGCTGAACTTTTTAGTCTTTGAAGACCTCGATACTTAGTCCTGTGTTGAAAACTTCCTTCTAAGGTTTGACTTAGATCTAATCGTCCACATTTCAGCTACGCGATAGATAAATGTCTAGCTGTTCTGGGGAACCTCACCTGTCGTCAGCCATCTCCATGACGATGATGCAGAGTTCGTCGATATCCGAATCCACCAGTTGCAACAGGTACGAGTCTGGGGTCTCGACGCCAACGCCGTAGCCCTTCAATGGCAACTCGGGGAAATCGCGTACGTTGTTGGTAACGATCACAATCGGCGAACGAGCGGCTGCCGCGGAGGCATGGACACGGTCGTCAGGATCCTGGCCGGGCATTGCCTCGATCAGGTGCTCGTACTCCTCCCGGGGCACGAACTGACCAGCGAACGTACGGCGAATGTCATCGCATACCTTGTCGGCGGATTCTCGCGACCGAGCGCCATGATCTACCCATGTCTCCGACAATTCTGCCAACAGGTCTTCCGTCCACACGATCTCGTGTAACGACACCTCGTCGAGGCGAAGGATGAGATCAAGTAGAACGATCGGATAGCAGACATTCGTATCTGCCAGAATCCGCCGAACGGGCATGGACCCTCAGTACTCGAGGCCTGCTTCGATCGCGCCGTCGACAATCGTGCGAACTCCCTCTCGCTTCACATCTCGCACCTTCCTATAGGCGAGCAACGCCTTGACGGGAATCTTGCGGTATGAACTGTGAGGGAGCCGACGCGAGGGCAGTATCCCGCCGGCAATCAGCCGATCGATGTACTGGCGCGATACACCCAACAGCTTCGCCGCCTGAGCGGGGCTCACTTCGGCCTCTTCGCTGACTATCGCAACGGTGTCGCCGCCCTCCAGAGAGTCGGCGGCCACCATGAGAGCCTTGACGAGCGATCGTGGAAGGACGATCTGATCATCGCCAACCTGGACGCACACCCGACCGGTGCCCTTGCCGACCAGGTCCCGGACAGCATGGACCTTCGACCGCTCCGCGGCGGATACTCGAATTTCGGCAACGGCGCGCTCAGGCATGACAACCCTATGGTACCCGATAACCTGCAATACCTGCAACCAGGGAGACGTCCTGCAACGCCGCAAACGGTGGCCCAAAGGGCCAGCCTTGACCCAAAGCTAGCGCGGTGCAATTTCACTTTAGGCAAACAATGAAATTCTTTGCCTATGACAATTGGCCTGTGCTTAGAGTATGGGTAGCCATCTAGTGAAGAAATTAGCTTGGGGGCACGTTCAATTAGCCAACCCAACTAGTTCGGCTAATTTCTCTTTAGGCATTCTATAACCAAGAGTCTTACGAGGTCGTCCGTTTAGGCTACGCTCAATTTTGAGCAGTTCTTTAGCACTGTGTAACGAATGGTCAGTTCCCTTGGGCATATATTGGCGTAGAAGTCCATTTGTATTCTCATTTGACCCCCTGGCCTAAGAGAGTGTGGATCGCAAAAATATATTGGAACACCGGTTGCAACTCTTATTTCATGATGTCTAGCCATCTCAGATCCCTGATCCCAGGTAATGGATCTTCTCAGCTCCTTGGGCATTCTCCTTATGGCTTTTCTCATTGCAATCTCAACTTCAGGTGCACTGTGACCATTGGGCAAGTCTAGGAGGAGTAAGTATCGAGTGAATCTCTCAACTTGTGTTCCAACAGCGCTTTTGCCGCCTTTCCCAATTATGAGATCCCCCTCCCAATGCCCTGGAACGCTGCGATCATTTACTTGAGGTGACGGTACGAGATCATAACCATATTAGCAATTGGACCAGATTTCTTAGTTTGTCCATTAGGGATTCGCTTTGCCCTACCAGAACGCAAATATCGAGTAAGTTCCCTACGTAATTCACCCCTACCCTGGACAAATAGAGATTGGTAGATCGTCTCATGACTTACTTGCATACTTGGATCACCCTCAAAGTCTAGCTTTAGGCGACCAGAGATTTCCTGTGGTGACCATAGTTGTTCTAGCCACTTTGTCACCTTTGAACGCAAAAGAGGATTATCTAGCTTTGAGACCTTGGGCCGCTTTGTGGCTTGCTCGGCTCGTTGGTGAGCAGGCCAGATACTATAGTTTTTAGGACCACCGTTAGCCTTTACTTCTCTCGTGATAGTCGATGGTGAAAACTTGAGTCTTCTAGCTATTGAGCTCATTGACTCGTGTTGGGCAAGTCCCAAAAGACTTTTTTCCGGTCTTCAATTACGAGATGACCAATCTGTGGAGTCCAGGTGACTGGTCTTGGGCCACGGGCTTGGCCTTTTAGCATGACATCGATTCCACAGTGGCTAGAGCCAATTGGCGGGTCCCCATTTGTCGGTCCACCCCATATGTTAGTAAGTCGCACTTTAGGATACCATGGCCATATCTTGCTTGCCTG
>DAIDHF010000038.1 GCA_027452005.1 Acidimicrobiales bacterium | reverse complement strand
GTTGAGGTCATGGCCCCGGAGTTAGCTGACGAGGTCGCCAACTGCTCCATCTGGTCCAAGATCCCTGCAATCTGGTTTACCGCCCCGGAGGCGATGTTCAGTACAGACACACCCTGGGTGGCATTAGATACGCCCTGAGTATCGCCCGCGTTCTGATACTGCAAGAACTGAGAGATAGACCAAGATGCGGGCCCTTGATATGAGTACTGAACAGCCAACCCAGACGACAACTGCTGGATAGCCTGTGAAAGTTGATAGTTAGTATTGTCCAGGTTGAGTACCGCGTTGGCGGCCTCAGCGTTGAAGTTCACTACTAATGATGACATTTATTCCTCCTTGGAATGTCCGCGCATGTCCTTATGCGCGGTAGGACAAACATTGTTTTTTGAAATTCATAAATTTCGTCCAATAATAGATAGCTATCCTATAAATACCTCCATCTCTCTCATCGTCCCTCTAGATTTCTAGAGAAGCTTGAGCACCAAGGTTGGGTTGGCCTGGGCCTGGCCCAACATTGACAGACCGCTCTGGAGCAGGATCTGATCGGTAGTGAACTGGGTCATCTCCTGTGCCATGTTTACGTCGACAACAGACGAGTTGGCGGCCTGGACATTGGTTGACATGGTCTGAAGGTCCTGCACAAAAGCTTGCAGCTCTACTTGACCCGAACCTATGGATGAGCCGATACTCGATATCTTGCCCAGAGCTGCGTTGATGGAACCTATAGCTGCCGAGGCACCTGATGAGGTTGAGATTGCTCCACCACTTATTCCTAGCCCTGAGGTTGTTGCAGCACTAATTGTTACAGAAAACACGTTCGATGATTGGAAGCCAACCTGGAAGGTTTCAGACGCATACGCTCCAGAGATTAGCTGCTGAGTTCCATAGGTCGTGTTGGAGACAATCGAGTTGAGCTCTGACAACAAGGCCTGATACTGCGTGTTATTGGCAGCCTGTTGGGTTGAGGTCATGGCCCCGGAGTTAGCTGACGAGGTCGCCAACTGCTCCATCTGGTCCAAGATCCCTGCAATCTGGTTAATCGCCCCGGAGGCGATGTTCAGGACAGACACACCCTGGGTGGCATTAGCCACACCCTGGGTATCGCCCGCGTTCTGATACTGCAAGAACTGAGAGATCGACCACGATGCAGGCCCCTGGTATGAGTACTGAACAGCCAACCCAGAAGACAGTTGTTGAATTGCCTGCGACAACTGGGTATTTGTGCTGTCAAGATTGAGAACCGCATTTGCGGCCTCAGCGTTGAAGTTCACTACTAATGATGACATAATGCCTCCTTGGTTTGTTGACTAAAGACCTTGTGCTGCCAGACTGGCTAGGGCACTTTGTAAATAGGAGCCTTGGCTCTTGAGTACACCTAAGCTCGCCTCCATGTGAGCAAACTCATTGGTAAGAGCTTGCTTTTGCTGATTAGACAGGTTCTGATAAAACGTGATTTGAGAGTTCAGCCCGTTAGAAGCATTATTGAGCCCACTAATCGCTGTGGTAATCACACCACCCACCGGACTAGAGAACTCCTGTGAAACAGTGGCTAGTGCCTGGGCAATACCTGGTTGGTACACAAATGTGCCCGACCCGGTAGTAGTAGCAGTAACCCCAAGTGTCAACCCAGCCAAGGTTGGGTTTGACATCGGCGCTGACAGTACCTGTCCGGATCCAGAAGCGGTGACCCCATTGATAGTACCTGCCACATCGGTACCGGCAAAGGTTCCGGCAAGACCAGTGCTGCCGGTTCCACTAGATGATGTAACCGAAAAAGACTGTGCACTGCCGTAGCTATCGGACTTGACCACGATGTTTCCACTGCCACCAAGTGATGCTGAGAGTGTTAGTCCAGCCGCCGCAAATGCTGCGTTCAGTCCTGTAACCACCTGAGAGAAGGTCTCTCCGCTAGTAGTCGTATAGTTAGCACTTCCTCCCCCGGTCTGATTGAAAGTGAGAGTCTCGGGAGTAGAGACGCTTCCACTTACCCCGGTCCCATTGTCTGTTGCCTGGGTGGCAACCGCCGTGATATTTACCGGGTAACTCCCAGCCATGGTGTTGTTGGTTCCGGCAATAAGTGACACGGTCCCTCCGGTCAGCCCGGATGTGGTCGTAAACGTACCACCCTGGGCAAAAAGATTCTGCACTGCTGATGGATTTGAAGCTAGTTCTGTCTGGAACTGGGCCTGATTGAACTGAATCGTGTCTTGTCCGGTCGAGTTATTGTAGACAACGCTGATCCCGGCTGCCATAGCACTTGAAAGTCCTGACGCCCCAAGGGTTGTTGCAAAGGTGTTTAGGATTGCCTGCTGGAGCGAACTCACCGCTTCTTGGCCAATAAGAGGCCCGGCGGTCTGAGTACTTGAATTATATCCTCCATATTTCTGGAGATCAGAAAGTGCGGTGTTGGCTGCATTGACCAGGTTTTGAACATCGGTTGTAAGACCTTGAACGTTTGTTGAAACCGATATAGTCACCGGAGAGCCTGAAGTTGAATAGAGCTGGACCGAAAGACCCGGCAATAAACCCGATATGGTGTTGGTTTGAGAGGTTACCGAGTACCCACCACTTCCACCAACGTTGACTACCGCATCAGAGCCGGCACTCGTGTGATTCATGACACCAAGACCAGACGACGTAAACGCATTCGGGTCAACCGTTAGATCCGAGTTGGCACCAGTCGTAGAACTCGATAGCTGGAGGACATATCCTCCACCACCTGTTTGAATCGCCGACGCAGTAACTCCAGCATTTGCAGCATTGATATTGGAAACGAGGTTGGCTAACGTTCCGCTTCCGGTCGAAACGTTCGTAGCAGTAAATGAACCGCTGGAATTACCTACTCCGTTTCCAATCGTCGCGCTAATCGCTCCACCGTTTAGGGAAACCGTGCTACCGGCCATCACGTTGTTGATTGCATTTACCGTCCCATCAACAGTAACCGAACCCGCACTCCCAGAACTGGCTGAACTCATGACGCTAAGTCCAAGCGTCGACACTGCCGTGCCACCGGTAACCTGTAGGGACGCAGAACTGCCCTCCAAATTAGTCGACAAGACGAGATAACCTCCGGCATTTATGGATGCCGTGAGGGGAGCTCCCGCTGCTGTGGCTGCAGAATTTATTGCTGATGCCAGTTGACTGGGCGAATATGTTCCGCCAGCAAGAGTGAGATTATAGGTCGTTCCATTAACCTTAACCGATAACGTGTCATTGGTTCCTGAGGTAATTGTCGTCGATCCACTGGTCACCGATGAAGAGGTTGTGGACGCCGCAGAAAGTGACTGGGTTACGTTGAAGCTATGAGACCCGATCGACAGCCCCGAACCAGCAACTAAGCTTGTAAAGCCGTACTGACTTGCCTGCGAAAGCAGATAACCTGGATTTGAATCAACCACGGTGCCGGTAGAAGCTACTGACCCCGAAGATAGCCAGGAGTCATTTGAGGCAAGTGAGCTTACCGTAAATGAAACCGAACCCTGAGGAGTGCCAGTAGAGGCAGTGGCGCTTGCCACCGACGTGTTAGATGAAGTTGCAGTTGCAGCCTGCCAGTTGAAGGGAGACGCCAAGGTCTGTGCGGCACTTTGTAAGGTGGCCAGATCGGTGTTTATTGCTTGCCAGTCAGTTACCTGGGTTGAATATGCACTCTGCTCATTCTTGACGGCATTGATCTGATCGGTATAAGGGGTCAGTAGGGCCTGGATAATCTGATCGGTCTGAACACCCGACTCCAGTCCCTGGAGAGAAACTTGGCCATTAGGCCCTATAACTACATTTCCAAATGACATCCGTGCCTACTTTCCTTCAAAACCTCTAATGCGCTACAGATATCAGAGCAGTTTGAGAACCAAAGTTGGGTTGGCCTGGGCCTGGCCCAACATTGACAGACCACTCTGGAGCAGGATCTGATCAGTGGTGAACTGGGTCATCTCCTGTGCCATGTTTACGTCGACAACAGACGAGTTGGCGGCCTGAACATTGGTTGACATGGTCTGAAGGTCCTGCACAAATGCTTGCAACTGGACCTGGCCGGAACCGATCTTTGAGCCAATACTCGAGATGTTGTTCAGTGCGGTCTTTACGCTAGTAATCGCAGCTGATGCGCCTGCAGAAGTCGAAATAGTTCCCGAGACCCCTAGGGCACTAGCAGTTGAGTTCGAAATAGTGACCGAAAACGTATTAGACGATTGGAAACCAACCTGGAACGTCTCGGAGGCGTACGCCCCACTTAGGAGCCCTTGAGTACCATAGGTCGTATTTGACACTATGGTATTGATCTCAGAGATCAACGCCTGGAACTGGGTGTTGTTTGCAGCCTGCTGTGTGGAGGTCATAGCCCCGGAGTTGGCCGACGAGGTTGCCAGCTGCTCCATCTGGTCCAAGATCCCAGCAATCTGGTTAATTGCTCCTGATGCGATGTTTAGCACAGAAACACCCTGCGTTGCGTTAGCTACACCTTGAGTATCGCCCGCGTTCTGATACTGCAAGAACTGAGATATCGACCATGATGCGGGCCCCTGATAGGAGTACTGAACAGCCAATCCGGAAGACAACTGTTGGATCGCCTGCGAGAGCTGTGTGTTGGTGCTGTCGAGATTTAGAACAGCGTTAGCGGCCTCGGCATTGAAATTTACTACTAGAGAAGACATTGCTTCACCTCCATGCTTGTCAAGACTTTTCGTCCATCTATATCTTGACGTTTTTCCTAGTTACCATTGACTAGGGAAGGTTCTGTATCTCCGTTTCGAGAATTCAACAGGCTTTCCATAGCCAACGATTCTAATTATAACTACAATTTAGGTTGTCGGCCAGTGGAAATATTTTCTTTAGCAAAAACAATATTATTTTGATTATATACAATTTCTACCAGGTTATATCGTCCAGGTTTCAGGTCGGTCAAAGTGGCTAAGATCTCGGCTTCCTACATAGTAAAAAACGAGGAGGCCACTATTATAAGGTCTCTTTCGTCTATAAAGGGGGCCGTTAGTGAGATCGTTGTCTACGATACCGGTTCTACTGACAATACAAAGGACCTGGTAAAAGGGTATGCGGCTACCTTTCCAGGGCAGATCAGGCTAGTGGAGGGGACCTGGAACGATGACTTCTCGGCGGCCCGAAATGCATCCGCGGCCGAGTGTGAAAATGACTGGATCCTCACTGTTGATGCTGACGAATCAGTCGAGCTCTTGAACGAAGACAAGTTATTCCAGTTTCTGGATATTGCCAGCGGCTCTAGCAGGGGCACTTTTGACGACTTAGATGCTATCCAGGTCGAGGTTAGGGGACTGGCTCCGGTCGCAATGGGCCCGGCTAGGAAGTGGAAGAGCCTGAGATTATTTCGGAAGAGTCGCTGCGAGTGGGTTGGAGCAATTCACGAACAGGTCCGACTGAAAGGTTCCGGTGGTGAGCCTAGGTTTGCCTTTTGCGACGCGATTGGGTTGATACACAATAGTCAGGACTTTACAACACAAGTTCTAAAGGCCAAGTACGTCCGTAATCTTACAATCGCACAAAAGGCCCTTGAGAGTGCCGATTCATCTGTGTTCCCGTCTCACGTTCACATAAGTCTAGGTAGATCTTACTACGATACAGGTGACTTCGTGAACGCAATTAAATACTTCCAGTCAGGACTTGCCTACCAAAACGTGACCCCAATTGAAAGACAATTTGCTCTTCAAGGAATAATTCGAGCCAGTCTTAACCTCAAAGACTTCGATCTGGCGAGATCATCACTTGAGGAACTCAGCAACTGTGGCAAGTTCCCTGTACTTGTACGAGTGCTAACGGCCCTTTATTTGAGCCTTTTTGGGAAGAATGAGGGCTCTAACGGAAGGCCCTCGTATGAGTACCTTGAAAAAGCTAACCGGACTATATCTGAGCTATTACCCGAGAGTGTTGATGAATCCGGTGGCGTGTGGAACATCGATTCTTTGGCCCCTGTTCTGGTTGAAAACTACCTAGAGATGGGAGTACAAGATGAGGCCTACGCGCTTATGAAGGCTCAACTAGCTAAGGGGGTCTTTCCATGCAGCTTGAGTGATATTCTCAAAACTGCCAATGCCTTGGGCCACGACATGCAAGAAATCGTAGACCAGGTCGTTCCTGGACATATAAAGTACGTGTTGGCCGAAGCAACAATCCTCGACCCAGCCCAGGCGGACGAATTTCTAGAACATTTGCACGAGAAGTGGTCAACCGATCTTTCAATAGTGGTGGTCGGAGCATTAGTAGTTGGGCAAAACCTTAATGAATCCAGAAAACGGATTTGGGAGGCTCGGCTCAACGAACTTCAAGTCAACTAGTAACAACTGGTAATCCTGTGTACGTGAGATATCGGTTTGGTGCCATTTTGACATGCCCGGTTAGATTTGACGAGGTTCATGCTCTCAAGCGTGGTTACCTGGCTGCCGATATAATCTAAGGTATGCCAGGATGGCGATCGAGCTTGCGAGCCAAGGAGCGGCCTGACAAGTCCGAAAGGTTACATGCGTTCAACACGTATTGGTAATATAGCCGTTCCGGCGGCAGTTGTTCTTGTAGTTGGAATGTTGGTAATCCCCATGCCGACGTTTCTGCTTGACGCGCTCATCACGATAAATATCACGGGTGCCCTGATTGTTCTGCTGATGAGCATGCACGTGTCTAGACCACTTGACTTCTCGGTATTCCCGTCGTTGCTACTAGTGGCCACGATGTTTCGCCTGTCTCTAAACGTATCTGCAACCCGGCTGATCTTGACCAGGGGATATGCCGGAACCGTTATCCAGAGCTTTGGCCACTTTGTTGTTGGCCAGTCAATCGTGGTTGGACTTGTAATCTTCTTGATCTTGATCGTTATCCAGTTCGTGGTCATCAACAACGGTGCCGGACGAGTGGCCGAGGTGGCTGCCCGGTTCACCCTAGATGCCATGCCAGGAAAGCAGATGGCTATTGACGCCGATCTGAACGCGGGAATCATAAATGCTAGCGAGGCCCGAGAGCGCAGAAAGCGAATTGCTTCTGAAGCCGACTTTTATGGGGCCATGGATGGCGCATCCAAGTTCGTCCGGGGAGATGCCGTGGCAGCCCTGGTCATAGTCCTGATAAACCTGATAGCCGGTTTTATCGTGGGGGTTGTCCTCCACCACCTATCATTTTCCAATTCGATCAACAAGTATAGTCTTCTATCTGTTGGAGACGGCCTGGTCTCGCAGATCCCGGCTCTACTCATGTCTATCTCGACCGGCCTCGTGGTCACGAGGGCGGCCGGAGAAGATGACTCAAACTTTGGCTCCGATCTGATCGATCAATTTTCGAAACAGAATCGGGTTCTGTTTATGGCTGGAATTTTCGTTGCCATTATCGGGTTGATACCGGGTCTTCCCCACGTGGCGTTCTTACTGGTAGGGACGGTAGTGGCAGTTGCCGCAGAGCGGGCCCGGCGAATAGCTGAACGTAAGATCCTAGAGCCACCAAAGCCCGAGACTCCTAGCCAACCCACCGAGTTGACCCCGGAGACCCTGGCTGGAGAGATGAAAGTCGACGCCCTTGAGCTGGAGCTCTCCTTTGACCTGATCGACCTGGTCGACCCGGCACGGGGGGGCGATCTACTAGAGCGGGTTCGGGGTCTGCGTCGCAAGATTGCTTCTGAGAAGGGGATCGTGATCCCACCGGTCAGGACCCGGGACAACGTCAACCTGGAGTCTGGAAGCTACGTGATTCGCCTACACGGGGTAGAGATCGCCCAGGGAACTGCCCCCATGGGTCATGTCTTGGCAATCGGTGACGGGATCGAAGATCTCCCCGGGGAGCCCACCCGTGAACCGGTGTTTGGACTGTCGGCTAAGTGGGTCCCGGCGGAGTTCCGCCATTTGGCCGTAATGTCTGGGGTAACGGTAATTGACAGGTCATCGGTGATTACCACCCACCTGGGCGAAGTTGTTGCATCCAACGCTGGTAGCTTGTTGTCTCGTCAACAGCTCAAATCCATTATCGACGTCGTGAAGACCACCGACCCGGTAGTTGTAGAGGAGATTGGAACCGCCCAGGTTAGCCTGGCCGAGATTCAACGAGTTCTTTGCGACTTACTAGACGAGGGTGTCCCGATCAAGGACATGGTGAGAATCCTTGAGGCGGTAACTGAGAAGGCAAAGCAGACCAAGGACTACGACTCGCTGTTGGACGCGGCCCGGGTTGCATTGGGACCTGCGATTTGTTCCATTTATGCTACAGATTCGGTTCTGTCGGTTATAACGCTTGACTCAACTTTAGAACACGCACTTGCCGAGTCACTGAAACCGGGTGAAGATGGTCTCGTGCTAACCATAGACCCGCAACAGGCCGAGATTATCGTAGCCGAGGTGACCAGGTTTGCTACCGAAGCCGAGCAGCAAGGCAAGAGTCCCGTCTTGGTCTGTGGATCTCGAATCAGACCAGCCCTGAGAAGACTTCTCAAAGTCCCGACACCGAGACTCGGGGTTTTGTCAACTTCGGAACTCTCTTCTCAGGTCAGGTTGAATCGAGTTGGGGTCGTGAGCTTGACCGGGGTCAAGGCCGCGTAGTGTCAAGCGCCCCGATTGAATTCAGTAATGTTCCCGTTAAGGATCTAGGTGCCAACCAAGAAGTTTGAGGGGGCCTCAATAAATGCTCTTCTCGAAAAGGTCCGCAGAGAAGTAGGTACGAACGCCAAGATCGTCCGAGCGCAAAAAGTTCGACGAGGTGGCTTTTTTGGGTTCTTTGCCCGGGAGTTCTTTGAACTCACCGTTGACGTCCCAGGTAACAAGAGTTCAGGTCAGACCAGCACTGGAAAACGAACCGGGGTGACTGAGTCAAATGGGAAGTCTTCTCTAAGAACTAGTTCGAGTACTAAGTCAGAAAAGACAAAGCGAAATACGGCTAAACCAAAGGGGCCGGGAAGCCTAAAGAGTTATCCTGTCGATCCCCTGGCGCCCAAGATTGTCCCCAGGCGAGACTCTGGTGTGGGAGACCTGGTCCGGAAACGCTATCTGGGGGACGGACAGATTGAGTACGAGTACGAACCCGACCAGCCATCCAATGAGAAGTTGCTCGATGAAGAGATCCAAGACTTTTTTGAGAGCGACGCTGTGGGTGTTGAACCCTCTAAGCCCCCCGCCCCGTCTGAAACTTTGCAAGAGCCGACGTTGGACCTCGAAAGTCAAAAAGGTCCAGATGGGGAATTAGATAACCAGGATCGCCCAGTGCTGGAGTATGACTCGGAGTTGTCAACTTCTCGTTACTGGACCTACTTTTTAGTCCCCACACGACCTAACCATCAAGTTCCCGGCGTATTGCCGACTAATACCTCTGCCGACGATATTGAATTTGAAGAGAACCTTACCAAGGGTGACGCTAGTGGACTTGGGGGAGACGTAAAGGTCCCCCGTGTAAGTACTGAAAAGAGACAACGGGACCTGTCGTACTTCAACAGCCCAGATCCAAGACCGGGGCCATCAAGAGCATTAGAGCCACTTCCAACTAATAATTTTTCGGTGAACTTCGACGAGCAGACCATGTTCTCTGGAGAAGAGATGGGTGTCGTTGGGGACGTTCCGGCCTTGCCTGTGGAGATAATCCAAATTCTCAACCGTGCCCGGTTTGCTGGCGAACTGGGACCAGCTAGAGACGACCACGACCTCGATGCCAAGACGTTTTCTCTTTCGGACCTAGAGGTAGATGAGATTGAGTCAATTATCCGAGGCTGGAAAGAGCGCGCAATCCACGGGGCTCAGGTAAGGAGTTCTTTTCATCCGGCCGAGGTCTTCCAGAGCGCCCCGTTTATACCCCCCGGGCTTTCTTCAATTGGTTACCCAGCAGCACTGTTCCCAGACAGCCAGATCCCGCGCCTAGCTAGGCTCCTAGCAGACGACGACATGGAGCTAGATTCCCCCCAGTTTGCCCTAGACCTTTTCGTGTCCACCTTGGACAATCTGCCACCGGCACCCCAGCTGCCCGATGGCCAGGGCAAGATCATGGTGGTCGTGGGAGAGTTGGTTCACGCCAGATCAATGGCAGCCAAGTTGGCCGAGACCAGGGGAATCGAGCCAGACGAGGTTGTGATCGCGGCCCCTCAAACCGAGGCAAACGGGGTTCCAGCATGGATGTTGATCCCAACCCGTGACGTGGCCGTCAAGAGACGGGCCCGTTGGAGCGACAAGGACAACGTGACGATTGTTGCCCTGGCTGCTCCCCTGGCAACCAGTGAGCGGGCCTGGGCGAATGAGATCATTGAAGCCCTCTCCCCGGACGTAGTGTGTGGTGTTGTCGAGTCGACCCATAAGCCAGAAGACATTGCTTCTTGGGCCATTGACGTTGGCCGGATTGACTGCCTGGCCGTTCGAGGAAAGGGAGCCACAAGAACGCCAGCCGCTATCTTGGCCTGTGGAATTCCAGTCGCCCTGATCGACGGAGAAGAGGCCACCAGTGAGCTTTGGGCTAGTATTGTGTCCAAACGACTCGCAATTTGTTAGAAGGAGACTTCACTGTCAAACTTTGATGACGGAGATTCCCTTCCGGTCAACGACTTCGAGCTTCCCGAAATCGAGGAGGTTGACAATCGTAGGCCGGTCTGGTTCCCAACATTTCATCTGGCCCTAGGGATTGGTCTTCTGCTTAGTTCTCCGTCCATTTACAACTACGTGAAGGGCACCATGGGACTTTACGGACTATTAGCCCGAGTGCTCATTGCGTTGCTTATTGCATGGCTCGGGCTCTTTGTGGTGGTCAACGTGATAAACGCCTACCTACCGGTGTCTGCTTTTGAGCAGGTTGACTCCACTGAAGAGTTCTTGTTTCAAAATAGTCCCTTAGTGGACTCCGAAGATCTCATGGACACAATCGGTGAGTTTGGAGAGCCAGGCCAGGGATCAGACCTAGGTGAGGACGCCGAAGAAGATGAAGAACCAATTGATGATGACCAGTAAGTGAGATGGCTAGTGGGAAAGGACTCTGGACGTGTTAGTACTTAGCAGGAGGGCCGAAGAACGGATCATGATCGGTGGAGATATCGTGATTACGATACTAGAGATCCATCACGACCAGGTCAGAATTGGGATAGACGCCCCTCGATCCATTGAGGTTCATCGCGAGGAAGTCTACAAACTGGTCCAGGCAGCCAATGAGTCGGCTGTCCCAAGTGGATCTTCTTCACTAGAGGCCCTAAGGCGCTTCAATGTCGAAGAATCCGAATCCGTCGGTCAGCAAAAGTCGGTTGCTCAACTCGGGAAGCACAAAAAGGGTCAAAGCTCCAAGCCCGATCCTCAAGACAAGAACGCCCCATCCGAGTCCTCTTGAGAAAACCACACTAGACCTCTAACGGCCCAGTCGTGGTGCTTCTGGCTACTAGGGACCTACCTAAAAGTTGCCGGTCGTTGGGCGAGGTAGCAAGGTCTCGGGTGAAAAATCAGTCCCATGTAGTACTATCTGAGCTGCCGCCATGGTCCGCTTGTTGAATACAATCGGGGCCAAAAGGTTGACTGTTGGATTCGCAGGAGGTTGTTTGGCATCGACAATTAGGAGTACCACGACCTCGGAGGAGTCTTCAAAGCCGAGGCGCTCTACGGTCTCCTCGTCAATCTCAATCTCGTAGTCCGGAAAGAAAAACGGGGGGGGTACGACTAAAAACTGTAGCCCTTGTTGGTCTAGAGAAATCATCCTACAAAACGGCCTGAGTCCCTGTTCCATTGGAACGACAACAAACTTCTTGGCTTCTGAAAATCCGGGGATGCCGCTTTCAAACTCAATAACCGGAAGTGTTACCTCAGATTCGGGCTTTTGTTTGTCAGAACTAAGAAGCCCTGTGTTGGAAGTTGCGCTGTCACTCATCTTGGGTCGGAACTAATTCTAGCTATAAATCTATCTACTAACCAACGAATTGGATAAGAGAGTACTTGTTGACCTGGGCTGCCGCCCATAGTGCGGCCTGATATGTATTTTGCTCTTGTTGCAGGTTGGTGGTGGCTTGGGCCACATTTGTGTCCACCACGTTTGAGATCTGGTTTTTCAAAACCGTCTGGGTTTGGGTTGCAGTCTGCTGGGCCTGTTGCATAGCCTGATACAGGGCACCAACCGAGGCCCCCTGGGTCTGAATCTGGTTGTTCAAGTTGTCGAAATTATTTTGATCGGTACTAAGTGTAGTCCCGTAATTTCCGGCCTGAATGTCAGTAATAGTCTTGTTGAGAACTCCAATTATGCCAGTGGCCCCGCTCCCAAAGACCGTACTCCCAACCAGGGTGGTCTGAATTGAGGTTCCCGGGGCCACGGTTCGAGACAAAGAGATCGAAGAGCCCAGGTAGTTCCCGGCGTTATCAAAGGCAGCCGAGCCACCGGTAGTGCCCCCAAAGATTGGAATACCCAGGTAGGTCTGATTCATGATTGAGAGTAGGTTTGTTGCTATCCCTTGCAACTGGGTCGCAATTTGGTCGGGTGGAACGAGCGATCCCATTTGCGTGGTAGGACCGCCGATCTGTACGATCAGGGACTTGGCCTGATCTAGTAGCTGGGACACCTGGTTCATGGCATTATTGGCCTGGCCCAGAAACGACAGTCCGTCGTTTGCGTTTTGAACGTACTGAGAAGTCCGAGAGATCAGGGCATCGGTAGAAAGCACCGGGCCAATCATCTCGGGATTATCAGAGGGCTGGTTTAGCACGTACCCGGTTGACAACTGCTGTTGGTCAGTTGCCTGGGCGTTCATGTCGTTGTTTAGATTGTTTACAATCTGCTGGTCCATGGCAACTGGGGTTGCCCTCAACATCTCTGACACGCTACGAACTCCTTTCCGCTACGTGGCTGCTAGTAATGACTGGAACATGGTCTGGGCCGTGGCAATCACCTTGGACGTCGCCTGGTAGGCGTTCTGGTACATCTGCATGGCAACCGTCTCGGCGTCAGTGGAGACCCCAGACAAAGCCTGTTGGATCTGATCCGCGTTCTGGGTGGCTGTTTGCTGCGCGTTCATGGTTGAATTTGCCGTCGACACGTCTGAACCAATTTGAGAGACCAGACTTTGATAGATTGGATCCGCACCGGCCAGGTTGTTGGCTTGCTCGGCCATCTGCTGGGCGTTGATCCCGTTGTTTTGCTGGACTGACGGGGTCATGGGAACCGACATCGCCGAGATCCCAATTGAGGCAATTGCGGTTCCCCCGGTAATCTGAACCGACTGGGGACCCGGCAGGGCCGCCGTCGACTGGATTACCAAATAACCGGCAGGATTTTGGGTGGCCGTAAAATCGGCCCCGTATCCCGCTGCGTTGATTGCGTTTTGGACAGCCACCGAGAGCGATCCAGGTCCAGTTCCGTTAGTGTAAGTTCCACTCGCAAGGGTAAAGGTAACCGGGGCCCCATTGATCGAGGCAATCACGGTGTTGTTGGCCGCACTAATAGTCGTAGACACGGGGGTGATAGCCGTGGACTCAATTGAATCGGTGGTCCCGGTCTGGTTAGAGGCGGCCAAATAGAACGGGTTGGCGGCAACCTCTGAGTCTACCCCTATGTTTGAGGCGTTTACGCCTGCAGCCGATCCGCTTAGAGAGTTGACAAAAATGGCCAGTGGGTTTCCAGACGTGTCCACGTTGCCCGCATACGACGTGGCTCCAGTTCCCGACGGAGCCGATCCTGCGCCACCAGCCCAGTAGTACCCCGAGGCCTGCTGGTTGTTTACCTGACTCGTCAAGGTAGTGGCCACGTTGTTCAACTGTCCCATGTAGTTGCCGATCTTGGGAAGCGAGGCAATAAGCCCAGCTGCACTCCCTCCGAGGGCAACCACGTTGGCCGTGGAATCTGCCGTGTATACCACCTGGGCGGTAAGGGTTGATCCCGACCCCGACGTGGTAACCGTTAAGGGAACAATGGGTGTGGGGGGGGCCTGTTTTAGGGTCTGGTTGTCTTGGACAACAATAAGGCCTCCAAGGTAAACCGTGGCAGCTCCATCGGGGTTATCGCGGTAGGTAATCCCGATCGACTGAGACAGCTGATCTAAGATCGCCCGTCGCTGGTCGATAAGAGAGTTGGCATCCCCGTTTGAGGCCTTTGTAATAACGATCTGCTGGTTTAGCTGAGCAACCTGGTTAAGCTGCGTGTTGGCCTGGCTGATTGTGGTGTTCAGACTCGACACGGTCTGGCTTTGCAAGTTATTTAGCGAGTTATAAGTCTGAGAGATAGTCGATGCCACCTGTTGGGCGGACGTGACCAGGGCCTGGCGAGCGCCAGCGTTAGATGGCTCATTGCCAACTGCGTCCCAGTTAGACCAAAACTGGGAGAGCTGGCTTTGAAGCCCACCACCGTTTGGCTCGGGAAATAGAGCCTGGACCTGATTGAGGGTCTGATATAAGGCCTGGGTCTGCGAGAGCATCCCGTCAGCCGTTATGGCAGACGATGTAATTATTGAGTTGGTTACCTGAGAGACACTAGGAACCGACACACCCCCGCCAACCCCATATGAAGACCCGAAGAAGGTCTGCATGTTTGGGGTCTCTCTGGCATACTCGGGAGTGTTCACGTTGGCCATGTCTTGCGAGACCACGTCCATCCCGATCTGTTGGGCGTTTAGCGCGGAGGCATCTATGTAGAGACCGAGGTCGCTCATCTAACTTTTCACGTCCAGTAGTCTCACGTCCCGGCTAGCTCCTACCATCGACCCGTCAGGTAGGTAGGACGGACCAGAGTAGTCACCGGTTGCCCGACCCACAATAGACAGGGCGTCGTTTACCGCGAGCACGTACTTTGACAGGACCTCACGATTGCCCTGAGCGACCTGGAGGACCCTACCCAAGAGTGCCCGGATCGCCTTACGATGGTCCAAGAAAGTCGACGACCATGGCTCCGTGCACTCGTCAGCGAGGGACTCTAGAGACGGCGAATCTCCCAGTCCCAACTCACCACCGGCCTCGCGCACTAGCTCTTCTCGTTGGCGTTCACAGTTCTCTATATTGGTCAACACGAACTGGATCTCAGAGGTGGCGCGCCCTAGCCACTGGTGCCTTCCCGAGTTGACCACCAGGGCCTCCTCCTCCATCTTAAACAACAAGAGTTCAAGGAGCTGGCGTTCCTCCCATAGAAGTGTAGACAACTTTCCTAAGTTCAATTGACCTCAAATTCACAAAACGTGGCGAACTTCTTATTTCAATCGTCAATACCTGGCGATTTATAAAGCAAAATCTATACTAGCCCCAGTTTCAAGCACGTTTCTACCGTTACAGTTCGGCAAAGTCCCAGAATAACTTCAATTACCAGTTTTTAGCAGTATACATCTATAGCTGGCTTAGTGTTTCTTCCAACTCGTCTAAAATGGTTTCCCAGGGCTTCTTGGCTCCAAGAAGCCACTTTAGATTCCCGTCTCGTTGTTTGGCTGAGTCTTTACAGATTCGCCTCACTTCGTCATCGTTAGAGATTACCGGAAGAACGGCTCCAATCATGGTATTAAACCGAGCGGATCGGCCATTTTCTTCGATCTTGTCGGGTACCTGGTCATAGCTCTCATCGAAATACTTTGACCAGGTTTCAACTCCAAGAGAGTTCAGATACGTTATGACCCCTCGAGGACCGTTGACCGCGAAGGGGCCCCTCCCATATATACCCTTGATAGATTTCTCGGTCACGAGGGTTGACCCGTCGTATGAGGTCTCGTTGATCAACTCAAAGGCACAGTCGAAGTTGAGTTCGATCGGAGGCAGGGTGACTGCGGCTATATTTTGGGAGTTGAAATTTGCTGGGGCTGAGAGCACCCATTCAACGTCTATAAACCGGGGAAGGGACTCGATTAGTGACAACAGATCCCGGGGAATCGGCTCTTTGAAAACAAACTCGAGTTGCTCGACACCAAGTTGAGGAAACGAAATGAGTCCTTTGTGAAGAATTTCTGCATCAAAGAGACTTTCCAAGATCCACCACCTGTGAAACCGAAAATTTCTACTGAGTGATCCAAAATTCCACTTTGGCTCGGGAAGTCCCCCGACCACTCCAAATCCGGGTGCGGTAAACTTTCTCTCTACAACCGATATCTTTGCCTGTTTCCAGCTTGCGCATTTCTGGTCGGGAAAGGCAAATCCCGGCGATACCATGTGTTGGAGGCCACGTGAGTTGTGATAACTCTCATAGGCTACCCGCCCGATACCGTACGTTGATATCTCACACGTCCTAAACGTGAAGGCCTCGCTTACAACTCCCTTGGCGACCTTCCACTGGTCGAGTTCGCTTTGCCCGTCTAGGTTCCCGGTCACAAACCAAAGTTGCTCAGGTGGTAGATCAAGTTCAACGGCGAGTTTTTCAAGTTTATCAAAAACCGAAACCGAGTCGGGTTCATCAGGGTCGTAGTGGACTCGACCCTCCTGGGCATAGTTCAAGAGCAAGATAGCCCTCTTGTCAGCTAGGGCTTCCAGCACTGGTGGAGGTGGTACAACCAGGGGCTCATCGTCGACCTTTTTACACCAGTCTGGTAACTCCCAGTGGAGTTCGGCCACATACACGAAGGGGTGTTTGAGTTCCTCTGGTTGATTGGCCCCGATCGGCTTGACAACGTCATAGCCAAGAACTGCGGTTTTGGTACTCCAGAAATAGATTATCGGTCGTCTTCTGTTGTCTTCGGAGATTTTGAAGACAAAGTCGTTGCCACTAGAGTAGAACTCGTCAAAGCAAAGTGAGATCAAGGCTTATTGACCCTCTTGAATGGCTAGGTAGACGGTCTCTACCACCGGGTCATCTTGATGAACGCCGTAGGTCAAAAATCCGGCCGGTACCAGTTGGCTCGACATCCATTCAGCCAGTCTCGCAAAGTCGTACTCTTGATAGTTGCCCCCCGCATACTCTGGGGTCCCATAGAAGTTAGTAAACAGGTCCTTGCGAACCATTACACCTGACAGTTCCCCGGCTGGACCATACACCTTCATTAACCCGCATCTCGGATTGGCCCTCATTTGACGTACACCGTCACAATAAACTTCTGGATTACATTCAGCTAGACGATCTACTATAACAATAAAATGACCTTCACTAATTCCAACGGCCGCCTTCCAGCTTGTAAAGCGGGCGAGCTCTTCGGGTATCTCCATGGTCTTGATTGGAAGCATTGTTTCGGCGATAGAGAATATGGGCATCTCTCCGGGACGTTCTAAGAGCACCAACTCAATGGTTGTCGAGAGCTTGGACGATAGCTCCATAACCCAGCTACCTGGGACATCGGTGTCATGGCCGAGAATCATCGAAAACCTCGTGCCTAGAGAGCGCTCATATAGACGTTCGGTGTACCGAAATATTCCGCTTAATACGTCAGGGATGCGACTAACAAATACCTGTATGGGGTCTTTTTCAAGAATATCGGCTATTCGTGTGTATGCACTGGCGATCGCCGCCACCTCGTCTCTTGGCGCCGAGAGAAACCCGATCCGTCGTGCCTCGACTACAAGAGATGTCCACTCGTATAAAGACAGGTAAAATCCAGTCTGCCGGGAAACTATGTGATTGTCGGAAACCCTGATATCAACCAATTTTTCGTCGATATAATTTAGGTTTCCGGTCGCCAAGAGTCTTAGGATCATGGCTTGAGGACCGAGAAAATCAAATCGCTCAACTTTTCCAATCCCAAACAATCGATCAACTGGTACGTTTGCCCGGGCGAACATGAGTGATGACAGCTCACCAACAATATTCGAACAACTTGCCAAGAGTTGATTGCCAACGATCCGGCCGAGAATGATACCCTGAGCCTTTTCAAACTTATCTACCTGATAGGGAAGCTCGACCTCTTTCCCGTCTACCCCAACGGCCCGCTGGGCACAACTGGACAGCACGACCGTATCACTGCCAGCCATAGCCTCAACTTGACGTTCAATTGCGGTAATTGCAAGACGGTCTTGAGGCATTAGAAACTTGACATACATCCCGGTTGCTGCCGCTAGGGCTTTGCGGGCCGTTTCAACAAACCCTTGGGGCTGTGAGTTAGAGAGGACCTGAATTTTGAGCCCGGTCTGAACAAATACTTTGGCAATCTCCAGAGACGGATCAGTCGAGGCATCATCGACGATTATTATCTCGATATTCTTATAAGACTGGTAGTAAATAGAGAACAGGGCCTCTGAGAGAAGTTGTGCATTGTTGTGGACCGGAACCAACACGCTTACAAGCGGTGCTTGCTCGTGTTCTATGGCTTCACTCTTTTGGCTGGCTAGGGACATGTTATCTGGGTCTGAAGCTCTAAATCCCGGCCCAACTAAAAATTGGCGAACATCGCGACGTCATACATTGGGAGGCCCTTGATGAGCTCACCGATACCTCTCTCAAGGGAAAATTGAGGCTCAAATCCCAGGGCCTCAATTTTAGCATTGGAGACCACGTAGTTTCGCTGGTCTGGATCACTTTTCATTTGCTCCTCTAAGAACACAAAATCTGGGATCTGTTTTGCAATCTCTTGGCAAAGACCTAACTTGGAGATGTTGGCACTTGACAGGCCCACGTTGAAAATCTCTCGAACGAACTTGTCTGGACTTTCCAGAGCCAGCAAGAATGCCGATGTAACGTCCCGGACGTGGATGTAGTTCCGTCTAAAGTGCCCCTCAAAGATGACCACGAAGCGATCCTTGATCGCTCGCCAGACAAAGTTGTTTACGAGCAAGTCAAGGCGCATACGAGGCGAGAGGCCAAAGACTGTTGCCAGTCTAAAGCTGACGAAACTCGGGTGTTCCATTAGAGCCTGCTCTACTCGAACCTTTTCTATGGCGTAGTGGGAAAGGGGATTTAGCGGGGAGGTCTCATCACAGTAGTTGTTCTCGTCTCCCGACCCGTAAGCGCTGTTGGTGGTAGGCATCAAGACCAGTTGATCTTTACTCAACATTTTGAACAGGGTCACGGTGGCCTCAAAGTTAATTGCCGTGGCCGCTACGGGGTCTTTATCGCAAGCTGGCGCTCCGACAATTGCGGCAAGTGGAACTATTACGTCGGCCCGTTCAACGTGGCTGCGCACCAGGTCCGTGTTGCGGATGTCTGCGTATACTATCTCTAGGTTTGGATTCCAGCAGTGCGCCGCTAGGGACTGCTGGTTGTACATAAAGTTGTCAATAACCGTAACTCGGTGATTGTCTTGCAGGAGCCGGGGGACTAGGACAGAACCTATGTAACCCGCTCCACCAGTCACTAAGATGTTCATCAGATGAACACTAGCAGAATTGACCAGGTTATATCTTGGGAGCGACCACCACGGGAAACTCCTAGATGCCCAACCAGCTACCACGAGCCCGATTTCGCCCCGACCAGACTTCCTTTAGCAAGGTGACATTTGACGCCGTACTCTTGGACCGAGATGGCACGATCATCAGACACGTCCCATACTTGTCTGACCCAGCCCAGGTCGAACTAGAAGACCACGCCGTCGAGGGCCTCAAGGCCTTGGCCAACGTGGCCGACTACTTGATTGTTTGCTCAAACCAGTCTGCGGTAGGTAGGGGGTTTTGTTCCATAACTGACGTTGAGGCGGTAAATTTCAAGATAGTTGAACTCCTCGCATTTGCTGGGGTGACCTTGGATAAGATCTACTACTGCCCCCACCACCCAAATGACGGTTGTGAGTGTCGAAAGCCCAAGACGAAAATGGCCCACTGGGCCGCGGAGTTGTTCTCTTTTGACCTAACCTCGACTGTTGTGATTGGAGATAGTGAAAGTGACGTCGTCTTTGGGAAAAATATACGTGCTGCATCTGTATTGATCTCAAAAGAGCCAGAGAACAATTTGTCAACACGGGCTGACCTGGTAGCCAGTGACCTCCTCCAAGCTGCCCGCCTATTAGGGGATCTGGGACCAAATGCGTAAACCGGTCGTCGTATTTGGAGCCGGGGGTCTTATTGGTAAAGCAGTCACCAAGTACTTTGCCGACCAGGGCGTGGAAACCCTTGGCGTGACCTCTCAAATGGTTGACCTTACCATCCCAGGTGACGTTGAACGATTCTTTCAAGACTCTTGCCCGGCTGGTGTGATCAACTGTGCCGGAGTCGTTGGCGGGATTGTATCGAATTTGGCCAACGGATATGACTTGGGTTCAATCAACGCGCTCATCGAGGTCAACGTGCTAAACGCGGCCCGTCGGGCCGGGATCGAACGACTTGTCAACTTGGGGTGTGGGTGTTGCTATCCCAACAACAAGACCTTTCCAATGACTGCTCAGGAGATCTGGAGTGGACCCATAGAGCCAAGCTCGAGGGCCTACTCGTTAGCCAAGCTCCTGGGAATTGAACTGGTAAATCAGCAAAGACTTTCATCGCCGGAGTGGATATCGGTAATTCCCTCCAACGTGTACGGTCCAGGGGATAACTTTTCCCCTGAGCACTCCCACGTGATTCCAGCCATGATAAGGCGATTTATTCTCGCAAAGCTAGACCAAGGTGGGCCGGCTAAAGGGTCGAAAGCAAAATCGACCAGCCCGGACGGGAACGTGAGTGAAGGCGACCCACCAGCCAAGTCCGGGTCTAGTGGGATTATAGAGTTCATGGGAACCGGCTCTGCGATCCGCCAGTTCATCCACACCGACGACGTAGCCAGTGCCATATATCTGGTTTACTCACGGGCCGACAAATTGGGCCCGGTGGTAAACATTGCAGGACCAGAGACTACCTCAATTGAAGACCTTGCACATTTGACCGGGCGGGTAGTTGGGTATTGCGGGACAATTAGCTTTAGTGGACGCGGCTCGAACGGAACCCCGGTGAAGGTTCTAGACGGCTCAGCCTTGGCAGCCCTTGGGTGGTCCCCCAGCTTTACTCTAGAATACGGCCTGGAAGATACCCTGGCCCAAATGCGAGTCTTGGCTCGCCAGGGTGAACTTCGCGGGTGGGACCTGGGAGACCAGTTCTAAAGGTGGTTGCCGGGCTTTGAGACTGTATTTCTTGAGCTGCACTTCAAGCATCTCTGGTGCGGGGGTACTATGAGATCCTCCGAGCCGTGATTGATCCCGAGCACGAGGAAGTGACTTCCTGGTTCGCCGAGATGATCCCAGATGGGTTCGATCTAGGAGTTGAGCACCTCACAGAGCCAATCGATGTCATTGGGGTCTAGGTCAGGGTAGTTTCCTATGTACCACCCAAAGTTATGCACGTGCTCGGCGTTAGGGAACTTGGTGGGATCTAGGTCGGGAAATTCGCGTTGTAGGTACGGCTGACGGGTCTGGTTTCCTCCTCCAGACAGTCCTCGGCGAAACTCGATTAAGTTGTCTCTCATGACCTGTTCAATCTTGTCTCGTTTTTCAAAATCCTTATCTCGTAAGACGAGTATAAAGGCATAGTTACTGGATCCCTCTAGAGCAAAGTCGGTCAAAAAGGTCTCATTATCTAGCTGGTTCAAGAACTTGGTAAAATTCCGAGTCCTGGCCAGGTTGTTTTGATCGAGCCTGGCTAGCTGGGCTAGCCCAAGGATTCCCTGAATCTCGGTTGGTCTCATATTGTGCCCGAAGTACTCAAAGATAAACTCAGAGTTCAAGTCCGGGTGAGAACTAACTATCGAGTTTCGGGTAGGACCATCACTAACCTCCCGAACGAGCCCGTGGGAACGGAGCATTCTCACCGTCTCATAGACCTTAGGATCGTCAGTGCACACCATGCCCCCTTCAACCGTGGTCAAGTGGTGGGCGTAGTAAAACGAGAAATTCGAGACCCAGCCAATGGATCCAGCTCGGTGAGTACCGACCTTGGCTCCATGGGCCTCGCAGACATCTTCTATCAGCTTTACCTGGGGATTAGAAGTAAAAAATTCCACGTGGTCAGGCTTTAGAGCTGGGAGCCCGAGGACGTGAACCAATATGGCAGCCCGGGTCTGGTTGGTAACCCGATTTTCAATGGCCCCGGCCGACGGGGCGAGGGTATCTAGATCGATGTCTACAAAGACCGGCTTGCAATTAGCGTGCAAGATTGCGGCGATGTCAGACACCCAACCCAGGGGCGACACGATCACCTCTCCGGTCCCGTGCACGTACTTGAGGGCCAGAAGGGTAAGATCGTTGGCCGATGATCCCGAGTTGACCATTACCGATCTGGACTTGCCCAGCCAACTCGACCACTCTTGCTCAAATCGCTCTACATTAGGTCCGTGGGTGAGTTTTGGGTCGTCACCTTTCAGGTGGTCGATCAGGGTATCGAGGTCACCCCGAGACACGTTATTGCGCATTAGAGGCCATCGCCAGCTATTTTGCATAGTTGTCACCCCACTCGACCAGGATGGTCGAGACTCCGTCGTCACGCCTGAGGGCCCGTTCGTAGGCCGGAAAGATGTCTCCTGGGCAATCTAGTCGAACTAGCTCTAGGTTGGGAACGAGCAGGCGAAGTCCCTCGGTCAGGTCCCCCTTGTGCTGGGGACCCGGGTCAAGCGGTCGTTCAGACCCGATTGAAGACCTAACTATTACCTTGGGGACGGGACCGGTCTCAACCAGCTTAGACAGCTTGTCGAGGTGATTGACCAGTTGATTCATGGCCAACATAAGAAAATTGAGCCGTGGAAAGATCGACACCGGGATCTGACCGGCAAGGGCCATCCCAATGGACATCCCCATCTGGAAGTCCTCCTCGACGGGAAGCTCGATCAACCGGGCCGGGTCGATGTCTTCAAGGCTAGAGCGCATGACCGTCCCAGCTACCGCCACGGCCTGGCCCAAGAAGACCACTCTGGGGTCTCGGGCAAGCATGTTCATGGCCCGCCTCATCTCAGATCCGTAGGTGGGGGCTATTGAAGTTTTCCCGCCGCTGTCATCGACTGGGCTTTGCGGACCGGTCAAAACTGCACCCTGACCCCGGCGCCAGCATGGGGATAGGAACTCTTGTATGAAAAGCTCCGGACGTTGGGATATTTATGGGTCTCCCAAACCGGTACCGGTGTCCCCCAGACCTGGCGGGTCTCGGTACAAACTGAGACCCCGTTGTCTTCAACTACAAAGGTAATGGGAAGATTATGGTTGGCCGCGTACCTCATGCATGTCTGGGCCATCCCGGTTTCTGCGGTCATGTCCCCGAGGAAACACCACACCTTCTCAGGAAGCCCGGCACGAGAGATAGCCAGGGCGGTTCCCGTGGCGATCGGAAGCTGCCCGGTTACAATTGCGGTTGAAAATATCCGATACTCGGGAAAGTTTAGCGAGATCGACTTCCCGGCCATTATCTGGTCAAAGAGATACTCCGGGGGGACACCTTTGAGTAGGCACTGGTAGTGACTCCTCCACGAACAGTACACGTAGTCTCGGTCCCCGACTTCAGAGAAGATCTCGATTAGGGCCTCCTCACTACCATCGGATAGATGAACCGGGGCGCGGATATTTCCCCGGTTGAACTCCTCGGCTACCCGGGTCTCAAAATCTCGTAGTTGGTCTGGGGTGTAGGTTTTCACGGGTGTCACTGGATAGGTTACTAGATAGGAGTTCTTGTCACTGGGGCATCACTGTAGAGAATCTTGGTTCCCTCGGTCTCAAGTGATATTGGAATTATAGTGAACTGAGACATCTCAGATATAAATCTCTCCCGTGTGTCGGCCGGTATCCAGAACATCATAAAGCCTCCTCCACCGGCCCCTAGAACTTTTCCACCAAGGGCTCCTCGTGAGAGTGCGACCTGATAGATCTCATCTAACTCCCCGGTTACCGAGTTACGGTTCATCTTGGCTTTTAGGTCCCAGGCAACCCGGAGCATGTCGCCGAACTCGTCCAAATCTTGGCCCGTCTCAAGGATGGCTTTAGCCCTAACGGCCATCTCGTAGTTTGACACAAACCGCTTCTCATTTTGCGACATGTCTTCCAGGAGTGTCTGGGATACCTGGGAGGAGTCTCGCTGTAGGCCAGAATAAACCAAGACGATGCGATTTTGAATCTCGTCGATCTTAGAGTCGTCTAGGACAATTGGCGTGATCGATACCGTGTTATTGGAGTTGAACTCCAAGAAGTTGATCCCGCCAATTGCACAAGAGTACTGGTCTTGAACTCCGACGACTTCACGTAACACGTTCCGCTCTAAGTTTATTGCCTCCCGAGCAATGTGGGCCTTTGATTTTGGTTGCCCGATGAGATGGTAGAAGACGTCGAGTAAACCAACACAAAAGGCCGAACTCGAACCTATCCCACTTCTGGCCAGGAGGTCCCCGTGGTAGTCCAGTTCGACCCCGAATTCAATTCCTAGCTGCCCGAGTGCGGCTCTCACGGCTGGGTGTTGAATGTCACGTCGGTCGTTGACAATCTCGGTCAAGCGATAGGAAATCCGGTACTTGTAGTCGACAAAACTAGACGTGGGCTGGCAGAAGATGTACCCGTACTTGTCGAACGTGGTAGCCAAAACAGCCCCAGGGTTGGTCTCAAACCACTCGGGATAGTCGGTCCCTCCCCCAAAGAACGACAGTCGAAACGGGGTTCTAGATATAATCACAGTGAGACCAGTGTAGCTTTTAGCTCATCAATTAGCCTGTCCCAGGGCTTTGGCTCGTTGATGAGCCAGTTCAGGTTTGCATCTCGAAGCTCACGGGAGCCCTCGACCAGGTCGACCAGTGCCTTGCGATTGCTCAGTATTCGTGCCACTGCGTTCAAGGCCTGGCTGGCTCTGCGTGACTCTTGCCCGTGTTCATCACTTGATATTTCGTCGTAAGACTCATCGAAAAACTCCGACCAGGTCTGCACACCAATTTGGTGAAGATAATCTAGAACTCCCCGGGTTCCCACGACCAGAAGCGGGCCTGACCCGATCAGGGCTTTGAAGGTCTTCTCAGTTACAAAAGTCGGCTCTAGGTAGTGGGTCTCGGTAACGATCTCGAAGGGACATTGTCTGGAGATCTCAACCGGGGGCATTGAGACCGCACGCGAGTTTTGAGAGTTGAACACCGAAAACCTCTCGGTGTCAAATACTTGATCAATGACGCGAGGCAGGGACTCGATAAAATCAAGGAGTGGGCGGTCGACGGGTTCTTGGCCAACTGATTCTAGGTATTTACCGGTCATCTGTGGGAAAGACACGTTACCCAGATCAATCAGTGAGTTCTCGTAGAGGTACTTTACCGTCCACCACCTATGCGCCCTAAAGACCCGGTTCATACATCCAAAGTTCCACCTAAATCCCTCGTCATTACAGGGTTCACCCAGCCGATAACCCGGGAAGTTCACCTTGACCCGAGACAACTTGGTTTCCTCAAAACTCATACAACCGTTGGCCTGGTTGGCCGGGCGACGAATGAGCCGAGCATCGGTTCCCTGACCGCCCCGGTAGCTCTCTCTTGCCTCAAGGCCTATTCCAAACGACGAAATCTCAGCAATTCTCAGTAGAAAAGATGGTTCCAAAACACCCCGTGCCCTCGCCCACTGGGTCAACTCGGTGTCTGCCTGAACGTTTCCGGTTACAAACCACACCTGTTCCTTGGCCAGGCTATAAAACTCAACTAGGTCAGCCAGGGCATCATATATACAGCGTCCCTTGGTATTAGGGTCAAAGTGACGCCTCCCCTCGTGGGCAAATGAGACGAGGATGACCGCTCGATGCTCCCTGAGAGCCTTGAGGACGGCGGTTGGCGGAACTACCAGGGACACGTCAGGTCTCCTCTCGCACCATTCAGTCATGTCCCAGTGAAGTTCGACCACGTACGCAAAGGCCATTCCCTCCAGATCATTGGAGTTGGCCCCAACCGGATTTATCTTGTCAGGTCCAGATAGGCTACACCGGGCGACCCAGTTGCTATATATTGGACGAGACCGATTCTCAAGTGAGATCTTTACACAGGCGTCCAACCCTGATGAGTAGTACTCGTCAAAGCATAAGTTCAGCATTGGTGACCTAATACGTGAACCTCCCCGCCCTTGACGACGGGGCTTCTAGCCCATCCGCGCGATTAGAGTTACATAACATCACCGTTCTCACGCTACCGCGACCAACGAGTCTGGTCCTAAGGGACTGGTTAATGATTGGGCTTGTGTTTGTTTGCTGGCCGAGACTTCTCTCGACGAGGCCCGGTTCTGGGCACTACTCAGAGCTCCAACCTTGCGGCGTTCCACCTTACGGTGTGCGTCGCGTTGGTCTTTTGACCAGCGTTCGATAGCCCGGTGATACGTGACACGGATAGTGACATTCGGTCCTATCGGGACATATGTCCCATGTAGCGCCTTTTGGATGACGTGATCGGCTGACTTGCGAGCGACCTGGTGGTCAAAGTCTCTAAGTCTGTGCCTGGCCTTGGCATTTACCTTCTTCTTTGCAGCCATTAGTCTACGCTGATGTTTGGAGCCGTTCTTTGCCTTGGAGAGCTTGTGTTGGAGTAAACCCACTGATTTGTTCCTAAGACGCTTGATTGCTCTACCTTCCCTGCCATTTATGATTGTCACATCAATCGTGTGTTCGTCTGTCCAGGTAGCGAGAGCCATTGAGTTAATAATACCTTCATCGACACCCGTTACAGCGTCGCCGCTGCACTCTTCACGTATTGTGACATATGGAATATGAAATGACCATTCCCTGTTGTCGATGTCCCAACAGAGTTGGATCTCCCCCCCACATCTCAGGCGGGACAGATTCACCTGTTTTTGAATCGTGGACAATCGTAGAGCTGGCCCACTTGTATCGTGACGCCGTAGACCTGAGTTGATATTGTATCAGTTCTTTGATACAATAGTCTTGTGAAGACTTCTACCTCATCACCAACTCACATACGGCTCAAGCAAGCCCGCGCTGCAATGGGTATGACACAGGCACAAGCGGCTTGTGCTGTCGGGATCAAACGACCCAATCTTGCTGCGATGGAGTCAGGGCGGCGACCTTGTTCAGAAGACATGCTCATGCGAGTGCTCAAGGCGATCAAGTACAGGCCATCGAAGGCAGTTACTGCGTTCGCACCAGAGGCACTAAGGTGCATCGAAAGCTACGGAGGGTCGGACGCTGTCATCTTCGGTTCTGTGGCTGACGGCACTGACAACGTTAGATCAGACATTGACATCGCAATCCGCCTGCCTCGCTTTACGTCGCTCTCCAAGCTCATCGAGATGACGTGTGAGCTGGAAGAGATATTCGGCGTTCACGTGGATGTCATGGACCTCGACATCTTGGCCGACCTGGATGCTTTCTACAAGAGGCGGACGACGACCGTCAAGTTGGCCTCCTGACGTCTTCCGACAAGGAGAAGAAGGCTAAACGGGCACGCGACAAGTCGCAGCTCATGTTGGCAGACATTTTGCGTGCTAGTGAGTTTGCTGATCGCGGATACGAGCAGTACCTCAGTGAACCTATGGTGCAAGATGCTGTCGAGGCGGTTCTGTATCGTATATCTGACGCGTGCAAGTCGATTGAGGACCTCGTGCCAGGATACCTGGAGAAGCGCGTGCGAGACGTTCCTTGGGATCGGATTTACGGGTTTCGCAATGTCGCTGCTCATGAGTACCCTGACCTACGCCTAGATACCATGTGGGACATATTGGTGAATGACATACCAACCTTGGGGAACGGGGTCGCTCGTGCAGAGAAGTTGAAGTTGCCGGACTTGCCGCCACACCCATTTACCATGCAGTCGGAAAGGTTGTTGAATGAGATGAGAGGTCAGACGTTCGGTTTTTGTGGTGCTAGGAGAGCTGACGGCAAGCCGTGCAACAACCCGCGAGGCAGGTGCCCGTGGCACAGGTAACCTCGACGCTCCTCCCCTCCTGGGCCAAGGGCTCGCTAGCCCGAAGTTACGTTTGCCAACCTAGGGGGCTGCTCATTTAATGAGCTATTTTGATCAGTAATGGTTAGAAAATCTGGGATCTAAAATAATTTGAGCT
>DAIDHF010000037.1 GCA_027452005.1 Acidimicrobiales bacterium | reverse complement strand
CGAGTCCATGATCGGGGTCCCCTACCTCTACGGGGGTTCTAGTCCGAGCGGGTTTGACTGTTCCGGACTGGCCTGGGCTGTCTATAAGCAGACCACGGTTGCCTTTGCCCGCATGGGTGCACAAGACGAGTTCAAGGCAACCCCGCAAGTACCTCAGGGAGACCCACTTGAGCCTGGAGACCTGGTCTTTTTTGCAAACAGCACCCTCTCGATCCAACATGTCGGGATCTTTATTGGATACCTCACCTCGGGTAGCTCAACCGGGTTGATGATAGATGCCCCCCACTCAGGTGCCGATGTACGCTATGACGAGTTCGGAACAAACTACCTGGACTCCTGGGGGGACGAGTACTACGTGGGAGCTACCCGTCCAGGTGGGTAACACTTCAAGTGAATTCAGGGAATTTGTAGGAATTATCCGTTAGTGGTCCATCAAGATTGACCGCCCAAACCCTGACCAATAATCACAAATGCTCACCGTTTTCTTCTATGGTGGAACTATGCCCATAAAGCTGCACAAGATCTTTGCCCAGCCGCACCGGGGATTTATAAGCTTTCATCCCTTTGAGATCAATACCTCACTTCACGCATTGACCGTTGCCCTGGTTATTTTGGCCGTGGTTATCGTGGCACTTATTTCACTCTACTTGGGGGCCCTGTTCAACCAACGCTCAATAAAACGTCGATTGAATGACCTTTCTGCCCGTCTATCTGAAGATGATCTTTATGCAGGTCAGCCAAATAAAATTGAGACCGTGTTAGCACGCTTGGAACACGCGGCTACTAGTGCAACTGGAACCGTTACCGACTCTACGGATGATATTTCGCGTCTCAAGAGTGCCATGGACGGTATCTCACAGGGAATTGTCATCACTGACGAGCAGGGAGAACAGGTATATAAGAACACCCGGGCATCTATTATCATGGAGAGCCGGCACGCGGAGTTGATAGCCGCCCAGGCCATTGAAGAGATGCTCGAGGCCGGACTATCGGGGGTGGACTCTGAGCGTTCAATTGAACTCTATGGCCCCCCTCGCCAGACTCTCAATATCAAGACCTTTACAATTGAAGACCACAGCAAGCCACTTGGGGTGGTAGGTGTAGTAGAGGACATCTCAGAACGGAAGCGCTTAGAGTCGGTTCGTCGAGACTTTGTGGCAAACGTTAGCCATGAACTAAAGACTCCTGTCGGGGCCATGGCCCTTTTGGCCGAGACCTTGGAGGCCGAGGAGGATCTGGCAATTGCCCGGAGACTTGCTAACCGAGTTCACCACGAGGCCCTAAGGGTAGGTCGAGTCATAGATGACTTGATCAATCTTTCTCGAATTGAGGCCGAGGAAAATCCCCCATCCGAGCCGGTCAACTTGAGTAACGTGGTCTCGGAAGCCATAGAAGGAGTTCAATCGGTAGCCGAACAAAAGTTTATCGAGATCGACTTCGATGAGCCGACAAAGACTCCTATTGTAACTGGAGATTACAGGGAGCTCCTGTCGGCCATATCAAACTTGCTTGAAAACGCGGTTCACTATTCTGACCCAGATTCCAAGGTTCGCGTGGGATTTGAGCTTTCAAATGAACGGATCGAGCTATTTGTTGAAGACCAAGGCATTGGCATTCCGTCTAAAGATCTAGAGCGGATCTTTGAGAGATTCTATCGGGTGGATCACACAAGGAGCCGTCACAACAAGGGAACAGGACTCGGGCTGTCAATTGTTAGGCACGTGGTCAATCGTCACGGTGGAGAGATCGAGGTCACCTCTCGTGAAGGTGAAGGGACAACATTTCGAGTTATCCTCCCTCCTCGAGGGGCCAACTTGAGTCACGACACCAGCCATGCCTAGGGGTTCGTCTTCACTATATCAATCAGCTAGCATTATTGGCACATGAGCGAAGATCTGGTCCGAGTTCTAATAGTCGACGACGAGGAGTCCTTTATCGAGGCCCTCGCAGTTGGCCTTAGCCGCGAGGGATTTGAGATCGAGGTTGCCAAAGACGGCGAAGAGGCCTTGAACAAATTTAGAGAGTCCGAGCCCGATATTGTATTACTGGACCTGATGATGCCAAAAATCTCAGGGATTGACGTGTGCAGAGCTATCCGGACAACCTCGTCAGTGCCAATTATCATGCTCACGGCAAAGGGAACTGAGGTCGATACCGTTGTTGGACTAGAAGTGGGTGCTGATGACTACATCACCAAACCCTACAAGATGTCCGAAGTATTAGCCCGACTTCGAGCGGTATTGCGGCGATCTAGAGTGGCCGATCCAGCCAGGGCAAGGGGTCCGGAGAATCTACCCGCTCACCAAGACAAGTTGGTAAACACGCCAGGAATCCCGTCGAGAGCTTCTCAGGTTACTAGCTTGAAGGTCGACTTTGACCCAAGTGCAAGCCTGGTTGAGATTGGTGACGTAAGCCTTGATTTTGAACGTCATGAGGTATTTGTTCGAGGACAAGAGGTAAGACTCCCGCTCAAAGAGTTTGAACTACTGGAGATTCTCATGCTGAACGGGGGACGTGTTATGACCCGAGACGCCTTGATCGAGTCCATCTGGGGAGATGACTACGTGGGCGACACCAAGACCTTGGATGTCCACATCAAACGGCTCAGGAGCCGGATAGAGGTCGATCCGGCTCATCCCACCCATATAACTACCATTAGAGGTGTTGGATACCGATTTGAAGAGCGAGTCAAAGGACGCTAAGTCGTCTTGCCCGGCTAGCCACGTGGTACTACAGCATTGAAGACTCCTACCAGATCGTGGGGTCCCCAAAACTAATAGGCTACCTCAACTAGGTATAGCCCCTGAGGCGGTGCAGGAGGCTCGGCGACTGCCCTGTTTTTAGCCCGGATGATAGCGGTCATCTCTCCGGCCTTACGCTTGCCAGCCCCCATTGCCACTAGCGTACCCACGACAGACCTAACCATCTGGTGACAGAACGAACTGGCCAGTATCTCAAAGTTCAGTGTCCTGGCGAACTCTATTGGCCACGTTATAGAGGAGTCACCAATCTTTGTAGCTCCATTCGTTGTCCAGCCAGCCCTTAGGACCTGGCGAATGATCGGGTCATTAGAGCCTGCTCCAGGGGGCCTCTTGCAGAACGAGGAAAAGTCGTGCTCACCAATGAGGGCATCGCATCCCAATATCATCGCTCGCAGGTCTAGGCTTTGCTCGACATACCACGCGTACCGATACATAAACGGGGATGTCACGGGAGAGTTGACGATTGTATACCGATACAGTCTAGATTTTGCACTATGTCTAGCACTAAAACTCTTATCTACGTACTTGAGATCCAACACCGAAATTTCTGGACCAATCATGGCATTTAGCGATCGAGCCAGGCGAGTTAGATCAATACGTTCTAACTCAATGGACGGTAGGTCAAAATGAACAACCTGCCCCAAGGCGTGAACACCCTTGTCAGTGCGTCCCGCGCAAATGACCTCTGTGTTGAGAGCAAATACCTGTTCAATCGCCCGTACTAGTTCCCCACAAACTGTCCTGAGTCCCTTTTGCTGAGCAAACCCGTGAAAGTTGGTACCGTCATAAGCCAACACGGCCATGATCCGCCTGGAGTCGAGAACCGGTTGACTCAACCCAGAAGCTAAGCTCTCCCCAGTGTCTGGACCCGCGAGAGCTAGTTGAGGGTCTTCACCAGATTCGTCGAAGAGGGTTTGAGCGTGGATTTCTAGACTAGTTCGATACGGGCCATCGGTGCGTTGTCACCATGACGGGTACCCAACTTGAGAATCCGGGTGTAGCCACCCGGGCGGTCACTATATCGTGGACCGATCTCGGAAAAGAGCTTGTGGGCCATGTCCACGTCACGGATAAACGAGATCACGTGCCGCTGGTTGGCCACCCCACCTCTTACGGCCTTGGTGATCATCTTCTCGGCAATCGGCCTTAGTGCCTTGGCCTTGGCCTCGGTGGTCTCGATTGCCTCGGCCGCGATTAGAAAGGCCACCATGTTGCCCATCATGGCCTTGGAGTGCGCGGCACTTCCACCAAACCTCTTTCCCTTCTTGGGGGTCCCGGGCATCCTAGATAACACCTCCTCGTCCTCGCAGGGTCAGCCCCCGCTCGTCCAGTCTCTCAATTACCTCATCAAGGGATTTCTGTCCAAAGTTGGTAATGTTCAATAGTTCGGCCTCGGTCCGCTGGAGTAGCTCGCCAATCGTATTTACCTGAGCCCGCTTTAGACAGTTACGAGGCCTCTCAGATAAGTCGAGGTCTTCAATTGGGAGGTCGAGGTCTGGAGAACCAGACGACGTGACCCCGATATCGCCGAGTTCTAGACCCTGAGGCTGGTCGCTCATGTCGGCCACGAGACCGACGAGTGACCGCAGGGTATCGCCAGCAGATGCCAGGGCTTCACGGGGGGAGATCGAACTATCGGTCTCAATATCTAGGATTAGCCGGTCATAGTTCGTGGACTGCTCGACCCGGGTCTGCTCAACCGTGTAGGCAACCCGGCGAACCGGCGAGAAGATTGAGTCGATCGGAATTACCCCGATTATCGCCGACCTCTTGTTCATCTCGGCGGACAGATACCCGCGCCCTCGCTCCACGGTAACGTCGGCCGCCAATCTGCCCTTGTCGTTGAGGGTCGCAATTATAAGGTCCGGGTTCAAGATTTCCACGTCTGCCGAATGCTGAAAGTCCTTGGCGGTAACCGTGGCTGGTCCACGAATGTCCAGGCGCATAATTACGCCCTCGTCGGACTCACAGGTGAGTACCACGTCCTTGAGGTTCAAGATGATGTCACTCACGTCCTCTTTGATCCCGGCAATCGTGGTGAACTCGTGCAAGGCGTCGTCAAATCGGACCTGAGTAATGGCGGCTCCTGGAATAGACGACAACAGGGTCCTGCGCAGGGAGTTCCCCAGGGTATGGCCAAATCCGGGCTCTAGGGGAGATATGGCAAATGACTGTCGGTTGTTCTCTTCAGTTCCAAGTGCCTCAACTGTTGGGCGCTGAATAATAAGCATTAGAGATAACTACCTTTCTGGTGGAACTACTTGGAGTAGAGCTCGACAATAAGCTGCTCGCGCACCGGGATATCGATGTGTTCGCGCAGCGGCCGGTTGATAATCTTGACCTCGTAAGGATCGCTAGTGAGTTCCAACCAAGGAACCAGTTGACGATCGAGGGTGTCTAGGTTGTGACGCACGACAATAAACCCTCGGGCCTTTGTTGACAGCGCTACCAAGTCCCCGACTGAGACCCGGTAGCTCGGTATTGTTACCCGCTTCCCGTTGACCGTGACATGTCCGTGGCGAACCCACTGACGAGCCTGAGACCGAGACGATCCCCAACCGGTCCTAAATACCACGTTGTCAAGCCGTAGCTCGAGCATCTGGAGAAGGTTCTCACCTGTAATTCCCGGGGTCCTCGAGGCCACCTCGTAGAGGTTCTGGAAACGCTTTTCCATGAGTCCGTAGATGCGACGAGTCTTTTGCTTCTCTCTGAGCTGAACCAGGTACTCTGATCCCTGCCGGGACCTGTCACGACCGTGTTCTCCAGGGGGATAGGGCTTGCGCTCGACCGGGCATTTGATCGAGTCACACTTGGCTCCCTTGAGGTAGAGCTTTATCTTTTCACGCCTGCACAGTCGGCAGACCGGATCGGTGTAGCGGGCCATTTACGTCTCCTAATACTCCTCTATACCCTGCGTCGCTTCTTGGGCCGACACCCGTTGTGGGGTATCGGGGTAACGTCTTTTATCCCGGTTACCTCTATCCCGGCAGCCGTGAGCGACCTGATTGCCGTCTCCCGTCCCGATCCGGGACCTTTGACGAGTACGTCTACCTTTCGAACTCCGTGTTCAGCGGCCCTCTTGGCGCACGTCTCGGCGGCCATCTGGGCTGCAAAAGGGGTTGACTTGCGAGACCCCTTGAAACCCACGTTCCCAGCAGAGGCCCAGGCCAACACGTTTCCCTCCTTGTCGGTTATCGATATTATCGTGTTGTTGAAAGAACTCTTAATGTGAGCAACCCCATGCGGGACGTTCTTCTTTTCCTTGCGCCGTGTCCTGCGCTGGCCAGCCTTGGCCACTACTTCCTCACCTTCTTCTTTCCAGCTACGGTCTTCTTAGGTCCCTTTCGGGTTCGGGCATTCGTGTGAGTGCGCTGCCCGTGCACTGGAAGGCCCTTGCGATGGCGGACACCCTGGTAACAACCGATCTCCATCTTTCGCTTGACGTCCCCTGATATATCCCGACGGAGATCGCCTTCAACCTTGAAATTCTCGTCAATATAGCTCCGAAGCCGGGTGACCTCGTCGTCAGTTAGATCTCGAACTCGGGAGTTCGGATTGACCCCGGTAGCCTCACAGATCTGCTGGGAACTAGTAAGGCCCACTCCAAAGATGTACGTGAGGGCAATCTCTAGCCGCTTTTCTCGCGGTATATCGACCCCTGCAATTCTTGCCATATATTATCCTTGCCTTTGCTTGTGTCTCGGATTCTGACAGATAACCAAGACGCGACCTTCACGCCGAATTATCCGGCACTTGTCACAAATCTTCTTTACGCTTGCTTTTACTTTCATCGTCTCTTGTGTTTAGGTTCCTTGGTCTATCTGTACCGGTAAGTGATTCTGCCTCGAGTTAGATCGTATGGAGTTATCTCAACCTGGACCTTGTCACCGGGAAGAATTCGGATTCTGTGCATCCTCATTTTGCCTGAACTGTGGGCCAAAACCTTGTGCCCGTTTTCCAGTTCCACTTTAAACATGGCATTTGGCAAGGGCTCAACTACGGTTCCCTCCATTACTATCGCGTCGTCTCTGGGTTTTGGCAGCTACTTCTCCTTGTATCAAGATCTAATTTTCTAATAACTCACCTGGGTCAGATCGCGCAGACTACACTTGGTAGCTGAGTAAAGTTCTCAATTGACGAACCAAACCATCCGACTTGTACGGTGAGCTGGCATGACGGAGCTTCTAGCGCCGTGGGCCAAGGGGTTATTTTAGCCCTATCGGGCAGGTTTTGCCATTTGAGACCTGGACTCTGATGGACACGGTGCCCAACCCAACTCGGTACAGGTAAAATATCCTAGCCAGCCGCCACGCCGACCACTGGCGAGTCGAACCTGACCCCCGAGGTGGACCCATAGAACCCGGCATCTCCAAAGGAGAAAATCCCGCCATCGGCCGCTACCAGCCAGTATCCTCGATCGTCTGGGGTTGCCGTGATACCCACGATCGGGGCATTTAGGTGTTTGCCCCCCAATGAGCCAAAGTAGGTGGCATCCCCAAACGGATACACCCCGCCATCGGAGGAGACCTCCCAGTAGCCCTTCCCGTTAGAAGTGGCCACCATCCCAACAATCGGGGCTGCTGGATGGAGAGGTTCCGCGGTCCCATAGAACTGGGCGTCTCCAAAGGCGAATATCCCACCATCGGAGGAGACCTCCCAAAATCCCCCGTTGTCAGCACTTATGGCCAGGCCTTCAATAGGGGCGTTGAAGGACACCCCCACGGTTGAGGCCAGACTTCCCGAAGAGTCAAAAACAAATATGTCTCCGACCGAGTCGACCATGAAATAACCCAACCCATCGGGAACCACGGAAAACCCGACAATAGGGTAGTTCAGCTGCTGATCTCCAAGAGACCCATAGAAGATGGCATCCCCGAAAGAGTAAACGTCACCGAGTGAGTCGGCCAACCAGTAACCTCGGCCATCGGAGGTTGCTGCAATGGCCACTATAGGGGCCCGTAGAGTTGACCCACTCAATGACCCGTAGAAGAGGGCGTCGCCATAGGAGTACACCCCTCCATCTTTGGAGACCGACCAGTACCCCTGTGAACTTATCGTTGAGTCAACCAGGATCTCTCCTACCGAGTCGGCGACCACGCACATCTCTACCGTTGGGCACGAAACTGAATACATATCGGCACCTTCCCACTGAACGGTTACATACTGGGCCCACTGGGAGTTGGGGTACTCTACGGTGTGCCCCAAACCATCAGTAGCTATACATGATGTCCCGGTCGAACACGACACGGCACTGAGTCCACTTGAGTCAACTTGGACCAAGTTGCCAAAACCACTTCCTGAATCGAACAAGGCGTTTCCACCATTGTCGACCGCCATGCATTGAATCAACCCAGAGAGCGGACTACACGAGATCGCGGTCACCTTATAAGGGGGGTCAATTGGAGCAACCGGCGACCAAGATGATCCATCATAGTACGACAGGTTACCAAACACGTCAAGCGCAAAACAGGACGTCGACGAGGGACACGAGATAGCTCTCACCGGGGCGTTTGAAAATACCGACTGAGCTGAAGTCCAAGAAACTCCGTTATAATATCGAACCTGCCCAGTTGAGTCTCCCAGGGCACAGAACTCACTGGTCGGACACGTCAGAGCAGTAATGGCCTCACCCGGATCCACCGCGGGTACCTCTTGCCACCCCGACGACCCCAAGTGATAGATGTTTCCAAGGCTATCTCCGGCAAAACAGCTCTGAATAAGGGAGTCCTGAACGCAGGCCAAAGAATCCATACTTGATTTTGAGGCCAATCCTGGTGGAGCTGCTCCAAAATTGGACCAAGAGGCACTTTGATAAGAGGCAACTTCACCATTTTCATCTACGGCCACACAGATTTCAGACAACTGACACGACACTTGGACTGGAACCAGATTGGATATCTGCATTGCAGCAGACCAGACCCCGTTGCTGTCTACTAGATAGTTGCCAGACCCATCGATAGCCAGACAAAAGTCAGCTGAAGCACACGAGACTGCTCCCAGGACACCCCCGGGCGTGGTGGCCTGGTAACTGGAGCCGGCCCCATCAATATGGCTCGGGTGGGTCCAGCTAGAGCCGTTGAACCCCATAGAGCGGTTGGCCGAGTCGGTCGCGACACAGAACGTGGTAGATGCGCACGATACCGAATCTAGCTGGGTAACAAAGTCGGCTGTGTCAAGCTGGACGGGCGCTGACCAGGAACCGTTGGTCAACTCATAGCCGTATCCAGAGTTAGATACCGCGATACAGAAGTTCGTCGAATAGCAAGAAAGTCCATCTATCTCACTATTGGACGTATGTAAGTAGTTAGAGTCAAGCAGTTCCGGGGACGACCAGGTGCCGGAACTGAAAGAGAACCCGTAGTATCCATACGCTGCTTCACACGATATCGCCGAGGTGCATGACAGGTATATCGATTCGTTTATGGTCAGTCCTCCCGGCCAAGGTTCCTTGGTCCAAGACGTCCCGTTGAACTCTAGGTACAAAGTGCCGGGGTATCCTGCCAGACAGAACGAGGTCGTGGCACATGAAACCGAGCTAATCGGGGCTCCCGTGTTCTCGCTTACCGGATGAGACCAGAGCCCGCCAGTCCAGGTGAGTATGTTGCCCGTTGCGTCTACCGCAACACAGAAGTTCGCCGAGACACATGAAATCGACGTAAAGATCCCGCCTGGGTCAATCGCCGGGTACTCGGTCCAGTAGCCACCGTTATAGGAGAAACCGTCGCCAGACCTATCCACGGCCATGCAAAACTGGCTCGACACACAAGATACCGAGGAAAGATAGGGTCCGTCAGTTGGATTTAGAAGGTGAAAGGTCTTCCAGCCAACTTCAACCGAGTGGGCTAGTGACTTAGTACTCGACTTGCCAGACACCCCGGCCTGGGACCCACTTCCAAGTGTAGTGGCCGAGCTAGACACGACTGGCCCGGCTAAGAGACTGAGTATTATCCCAATCCCCAGAGCCAAAATAAAACCGGATCGTCTAACCATGACCCGCCCAATTGCAGGTTGACGGGGTGAAAAAACTTGAGGTCTAGCTCCCATCAGTCAAGACCTCAGGTCCGTTGTCGGTAATGGCAATTGAGTGCTCAAAGTGTGCCGAGAGTGACCCGTCTTGAGTTACGACCCCCCAGCCGTCGGGAAGGGTCTTGGTTGCAAAGCCCCCCACGTTGACCATGGGTTCTATAGCAAACACGTTCCCAACGGCAAGCTTTGGCCCCTTGTGGCCTGGCCAGTAGTTGGGGACCTGGGGCTCTTCGTGCATCTTGGTCCCGATGGCGTGCCCGACATACTCACGAACCACTGAAAATCCGGCGGCCTCCGCCACGCGTTGCACGGCCCGACCGACCTCATAGAGGTGGTTCCCACTGGTGAGTTGGTCAATTCCGGCCCATAGAGACCGCTCTGTGACCTCCATTAGTCGAGCCGCCAAGGATGATACCTCTCCAACCGGAGCCGTGTAGGCGGCGTCCCCGTGATAGCCCTCCACAATCGCTCCACAGTCAATGGAAATTATATCGCCCTCATTTAGGGGATTGTTGTTTGGGATCCCGTGGACAATCATGTCGTTGGGAGATGCACATATCACGGCCGGGAACGGTCCACTCGCACCAGGGTAGTTGAGGAAGTTCGACGTTGCCCCCCTGTTTCGAATGACCTCTCGGGCAATCAAGTCCAGCTCTAAGGTGGTAACCCCAGGTCTAATCGCCTCCCGGGTCTTGGCGATAATCTCGGCCACCACCTTGCCAGCTTTGCGCATTTTGTCAAGCTCTTGTCTGTTACGAATCATCGAGTTCACCTCTTGACATATTCGTAGATCTAAGACTCATGGGTCCTGCCTTTTACTAGGTACTCGTCCAGGTTCTGGATGAGCCTGAGGGTAACGTCATCCACAGGTCCCACCCCGTCGACTTCAAGCAAGATTCCCCTGTCACTGTAGTAGTCGATCAAGGGTTGAGTCTGGGTCTCATAGAGCTCTAAACGCCGCCTGATGGCCTCTTCATTGTCGTCTTTGCGGTGGATTACTTCGCCTCCACAAACGTCACATACCCCTTGAACTTTGGGAGACTGCTCGGGAGAGTAGTTGGTCTGGCAGTCCACACAGACCATCCGGGTTGCCAGGCGTTCTAGTACCAACGAGGTCGGAACTGTAATATTCACGACCAGGTCAAGATGGTGTGGTCGAACGAGGTCACCTAGTCGTTCTGCCTGGGGAACCGTCCGGGGGAACCCGTCCAAAACAAAACCTCTACCCAACGTATCTGGTTGGGATAATCGGTCGGCAATTACACTTATCACGAGGTCGTCGGGAATTAGGTTGCCCGAGTCGATGTAGCTCTGGACCTGGACCCCGAGACGGGTACCGGTTCGAATAGACGCCCTAAACATGTCGCCCGTGGATATATGAGGAACGACGTAGTGACGAGACAGGCGAACACACTGGGTGCCCTTCCCGGCACCCTGTTTGCCTAACATCACGAGCCTGGCACCTGGTATCACCTGGTTGCTCGCCTTTCCGCCCTACTGCTTGAGGAAACCCTCGTAGTTGCGCATGGCAAGCTGGCTGTCAATCTGGCGGAGTGTTTCCATGAACACTCCCACCCCAATAAGTAGGGTGGTTCCCATGTACGGATACCCGGTAATGCCCCAGAAGAAGAAGATGATAGACGGGACCACGGCCACGACCATCAAAAACACGGCCCCAAAACCGGTGATCCGGTTCAAGGTCTTGGCCAGGTATCTCTCGGTAGGTGGCCCGGGTCGAATCCCCGGGATAAATCCACCCTGCTTCTTTATGGAGTCCGCGTACTGCTGGGTGTCAAAGGCAATGGACGCATAGAAAAATGCGAAGGCCAAGATAAAAAAGGCGTACAAGATCACGTACACCCCACTTGTCGGTTTGAGGAGGTCATTTTGTACGAAGCTCTGAAAGCCCGAGATGTGGATGATGTTGGACAACAGAGCCGGGAAGTACAAGATTGAAGACGCAAAGATAATCGGGACCACTCCGGCCTGGTTGACCTTCATGGGGATGTAGATACTCTGCCCCCCGTACATCTTGTTCCCCTGGATCCGCTTGGCATAGGTAACGGGAATTCGACGTTGACCTTGCTCGACAAACACGATGGCCACTAGTAACGCAATTGCTACCAAGATGATCACGAACAACTTGACCTTGCCCCCCTGAGAGAGTACCGAGGACCCGTAACCTGGAATAGATGCCAGGACGCTCGCAAAGATCAAGATTGACATCCCCTGACCAATCCCGCGCTGGGTGACCAACTCGGCCAACCACATGACCACGGCCGTGCCAGCGGTCATCGTGAGCACCAGAAATATTACCCGTGGGGCACTAAAGTCAGGGATAAAGTCGTACTTGGTGCCCGAACCAAACAGTCCTCCTCCTCCTCCGTGAAACAAGAACGCCAATCCGGTGGCCTGCATGATGGCAAGGGCGATCGTCAGATATCGACTGGCCTGGGTAAGTTTCTTTTGGCCAACCGCGCCTTGTTCGCGCCATTCTGCGAACTTTGGAATAACCACGCCCAGGAGTTGAACAATAATAGTGGACGTTATGTAGGGCATGATCCCCAGACCGAACACGGCCATTCGAGACAAGCCCGACCCGGTGAGCAGGTTCAAGAAGCTCAAAATGCCCCCGGAGGTCTTGGCTGTTGACAGAAGGTTCTGGACTACGTGGTAGTTCACCCCCGGTCCCGGGACGTTGGTCCCGAAGAGGTAAACCCCGATTATGGCCATGGTAAAGATGATCTTGTTTCTAAGATCAGAGATCTTTACGACATTTTTCAGTCCTGAAATCACGTTGCTGGAATTACCGGTTCGCTAGTGCATTTCCACGAACCGGCGGACGACCGTTGCCGAATGGCATCGGGGCCACACTCACCGAACCCCCGGCGGCCTCAATGGCCTGCCGGGCTGACTCAGAAAATCCGTGGGCCTCAACCCGCACGGCCTGATCAATAGTTCCATTCCCTAAGATCTTGACCAATTCTTTCTTGCCAACAATGCCCTTTTCTCGCAACAGGTCAACCGTTACCGCCGTGTTGCCCTGGGCGGCTAACTCACTAACTCGGGACAGGTTTATAGGTACATATTCGACCCGGAACGGGTTTTTAAAGCCCCTCAACTTGGGAACCCGTTGGGTCAATGGCAACTGTCCGCCCTCAAAATTCGCCGGGATCGTGTCACGGGCACCTTGCCCCTTGGTCCCCCGGCCTGCAGTCTTGCCTCCCTTGCCGGCAATCCCGCGACCAACCCGGCGCTTTGGCCGATTAGACCCTTTCGGAGGTTGTAGATCATGTAGTTTTATCATTGTGCGACCTTTTTCTTAGTTGCTGCGTTCCGTCATGCCCTGCTTGATTACCCGGGTCCTACTGAGGTACCACTTCAATCAGATGAGACACCAGGTGAATCATTCCACGAATTTCTGGTCGGTCAGGCAGGATTCTGGACTTTCCAATCCTACCAAGACCAAGTGCCCGAAGTGTCCCCCGGTGCATTGGCTTGGACCCAATCGCCGATTTGACCTGGGTGACCCTTACACAGGACTCGTTGGGAAATCTCGACCCGTCTTTGGCCATGTCTAGACCACCCCACCAGGCGCGTTCGTGGCAAGTTCACTTGCCCGTCCATCGAGGGCCGGAGCCAGCCTGTTTTGGGCCTGCTTGGTGTTGTAGGCCGCAAGAATCTGGGCTGGCACGACCTGGTCGGCTGGCTTACCGCGAAGTCGGGCCACGTCGTCTGGACGCTTGAGGGACTTGAGCCCCGCTATTGTGGCATGGGCCACGTTTATCCCGTTGGACGAGCCCAGGGACTTGGCCAGGATGTCGTGAATCCCACACAGTTCTAGTATTGCCCGAGCTGCTCCTCCGGCTATCACCCCGGTCCCAGGGGCGGCTGGTTTGAGCAGAACCCTTCCTGCTCCAGCCTCTCCAACAGTTGGATGAGGAATTGTGGTCCCGGTCAGCGGGACCTCTATCAGGTTCTTCTTGGCGGCCTCGATCCCTTTTTGAACTGCCAGACCGGCCTCTTTGGCCTTGCCATATCCCAGTCCCACGCGACCGTTCCCGTCGCCGATCACCATGAGTGCGGTAAAGGAAAATCGACGACCACCTTGAACAACCTTGGCGACCCGGTTTACCCGGATCGTCTTTTCTTCAAACCCGTCTGTCTCAAGGTTCATAGTGACAGCCCTCCCTGCCTGGCCCCGTCGGCCACGGCAGCCACACGTCCATGGTAGCGGAACCCGGAACGATCAAAGACAACCGACGAGATCCCCCGTTCTTTAGCTCTCTCGGCGAGTACCTGGCCAAGGCTCATGGCACCCTCAACGGTAGCACTGGTTGGTCCTTTTAGGTCCTTTTCTTGGGTAGAAGCCGAAACGAGGGTCTTGCCAGCCAAGTCGTCGATGATCTGGGCCGAAATATGTCGATTAGACCGAAACACGGCCAGGCGAGGCCGTTGAGCGGTACCAGAGACCTTTTTGCGCACCCTAAAGTGTCGCCGCAGTCGGAGCTCTCTTTTATGCCTGTTTGCGTCTGTCACTTGCCAGCCTTTCCGGCCTTGCGAATAATTCGCTCGCCGACATACTTGACGCCTTTGCCCTTGTAGGGCTCGGGCTTTCGAATCTTCCTGATATTGGCCGCAACCTGGCCAACCTTTTCCTTGTCGATTCCCTTTACACTTATCCGAGTGGGCTGGGGTACCTCAAAGGTAATCCCGTCTGGGGCACTCACGTTTACGGGGTGGCTAAAGCCGAGTGCCAACTGAAGCTGGTTCGGCCCCTGGGCCGTGGCCCGGTATCCAACCCCTACAATCTCAAGTTCCTTGGTAAATCCCTCGGTCACCCCGACCACCATGTTGTTGACCAGGGCTCGGGTCAACCCGTGTAGGGCCTTACTCCGACGCTCGTCGTTTGGGCGTACTACCTTGATCTGACCGTCGACGGTCTCAATTGAGATTGGACTTGGAAGGTCTCTTTCTAAGATCCCTTGGGGACCCTTTATCGTCAGGTGGGGATCAGAGAAGACCACGTCAACATTGGACGGGACCGGAATGGGGGCATTGCCAACACGAGACACCTCTAGGCTCCTTTCCTCAAGTTTATTTGACTACCAGACATAGCAGATAACCTCTCCTCCGAGCCTCTTCTTCTTGGCCTCGGCATCGGTCATGAGTCCCTTGGGAGTCGACACGATGGCGATCCCCATGCCACCGAGGACCCGGGGGAGCTTGTCGGAACTTGAGTACACCCGTCGCCCGGGCTTAGATATCCGGCGAAGACCCGAGATAGTTCGCTCTCGGCTCGGGGAGTACTTGAGTTTGATCTCCAGTTCGGTGCCCGGTCGAAGGGCCACGGGACTGGAGCTAAAGGAGTCTATGTAACCCTCGCGTTCTAGTATCTTGGCCAGTTCGGCCTTGAGCTTGGACCCGGGCACCTTGACGGAGGTGTGCATGGCCGTGTTCGCGTTGCGGATCCTGGTTAGCATGTCAGCAACGGGATCTGTCATGGTCATAGAAGCACCACCCCTTACCAGCTAGCCTTCGTGACACCGGGGATCTCCCCGGCATGTACCATGGTTCTAAGGCATATCCTACACAGGCCAAACTTGCGGTAGACGGCCTTTGGCCGCCCGCAACGCTGGCACCTGGTGTACTCGCGAACTCTAAACTTGGGAGTTCTCTGTTGCTTTTGGATTAGAGCCTTTTTTGCCATTTTCCTGGTTGTGGTATTCTTTCTATCTTCTAGTGGTTGGTCTTGTTGCCCAAAAATTAAACGGGTGGTTAGTTGCGCCTAAACGGGAAACCAAAGGCCGACAGGAGGGCCCGTCCGTGGTCGTTGTTGGACGCACTGGTCACGATGGTAATGTCCATACCCCTGGTTGAGTCGATCTTGTCATAGTCGATCTCGGGAAATATGAGTTGCTCGGTTACCCCAAAGGTGTAGTTGCCGTGTCCGTCAAAGGAGTTTGCTGGCAGGCCCCGAAAGTCCCGAATTCGGGGAATCGCCAAAGCGACCAGGCGGTCGAAGAACTCCCACATCCGGTCTCCCCGAAGGGTAACCATGGCGCCAATCGGGTTTCCTTCGCGAAGCTTGAATCCCGCGATTGACTTCTTGGCCTTGGTGACTACGGGCTTTTGACCCGAGATCACCTCCAGGTCCCTAACGGCCCCGTCGAGGAGCGACTGGCTCTGGGTTGCCCGACCTACACCCATGTTGATCACGATCTTGACCAACGTGGGAACAGCCATGACATTTGGGATTCCAAGCTGGTCCATGAGCCGAGCCCTGACCTCGGTCTCATAGGCAACCTTGAGTCGGGGGGCCACCCTGGTAGGCAGGCCGTTCTGGGTGACCGTCACAGTTCACCCCCACACTTTCTACATACCCGAATCTTTACCCCGTCGGTGTTGTGAGACACCCCGATCCGAGTTGGTCCGCAATGCGAGCACAAGATCGCCACGTTTGAGGCCTGAATTGGCATGTGCTTGTCGATAATTCCACCCTGGGTCGTGGCCTGGCGCGGCTTGGTGTGTCGCTTGGCAATGTGGACCCCGTCCACGAATACCTGGTCGCTGGCCGGGAGTACACGGGTTACCTCACCCTGTCTGCCCCGGTCCTTTCCCGATAGCACCTTTACCTGATCACCTCGTTTAAGTTTCACGTCAACTCACTCTCAAGTCTTGTTTCCAAAGATCCGTTCATCCCTAGAGAACCTCCGGGGCCAATGACACGATCCTCATGAACTTCTTGTCACGAAGTTCTCGGCCGACCGGTCCAAAAATACGGGTTCCCCGGGGCTGTTGCTGATCGTTGACCAACACCGCAGCGTTCTCGTCAAAGCGTATATAGCTCCCGTCGGGACGACGCTTCTCTTTCTTGGTGCGCACTACCACGCACTTGACCACGTCTCCCTTCTTTACCCCGCTCCCGGGGAGAGCGTCCTTGACAGTGGCCACGAACATGTCCCCGATCGAGGCATACCGGCGTCCCGATCCACCTAAAACCCGGATACATAGAACTTCTTTCGCTCCGGAGTTGTCGGCAACCTTGAGCCTGGTCTCTTGCTGGATCACTTGGCACGCTCCAGGACCTCGTCAACTCGCCACCTCTTGAGCTTGGACGTGGGCCGGGTCTCAGTAACCCGTACCCTATCTCCCTGGTTGAGGTCGTTGGTCTCATCATGCACGTAAAGTTTCTTGGTGCGCCGGATAATCTTGCCATACTTTCTATGTGGCACGTGGTCGACTACTTCAACGACGGCGGTCTTGTCCATGGCTACCGACGTGACGGTTCCCTCACGGATCTTTCTCCTAGTCGACCTCGTCTGAGTTTCTCCTGTTAGATCTTGGGCCATGTCTAGTCGTCACCTCCTGGGCTTTCGAACTCGGAACTTTCTTGGGAATTACCGCCAGATTGGTCGAGGTCACCCTGGACGACCTCGGCAATATCACCGCTCGGCTCGTCGGTCGAGTCGCCTTGGTCGAGTGTCTCAACCTTATGGTCAATCTTTAGGGTCCCGGGCCCGTACTTCGACGGTCTGAGGTTAGTGTGATGAGGTTGGGCATCTTGTGTCCGACCTTGCTCATCGGCGATGTCCCTCTCGCGAATTATGGTGGCTATTCGGGCAATCTCCGCTCTGAGAGAGCGCAAGCGCGAGTAGTTGTCGAGCTTTCCAGTTACGGACTGGAACTTTAGATTGAATAACTCCTGGCGAGTCTCGACAAGTCGCATATCAAGCTCACTGTCTTCAAGTTCGCGCAGTTCAAGAGCCTTGGTCATCAAACGAGCACCTCGGCTAGATCAGACACGCCTGCGCGCGAGATGAACTTGGCCCGTATTGGGAGCTTTTGGATAGCCTTTTCAAGGGCCGGTCGGGCTAGATCTTCCCCGACTCCAGACAGCTCAAACAAGATTCTCCCGGGCTTGACCACGGCCACCCAGAATTCAGGGTTACCTTTCCCGGAACCCATCCGGGTTTCTGCGGGCTTCTGAGAGACCGGCTTGTCTGGGAATACCCGAATCCAGACCTTTCCACCTCGGCGAATATGGCGAGTCATGGCAATACGAGCAGCCTCAATCTGTCGAGCCGTAATCCACCCCGGCTCGAGTGCCTGGATGGCGAAGTCACCAAAGTTGATCTCGTTGCCACCCTTGGACTGCCCGGTCATCCGTCCACGGTGTTGTTTTCTATGTTTCACCTTTCGGGGCATGAGCATGACTAGTCGATCTCCTTACGAAAGTGAGGGGCCTCGTGATGGGTCCCCCGGGTCCGGCGCTCAATATCTTCTTCCTCGGCCAAAATCCGCTCCAACTCTGGGTCGCTCTGGGCAGTCACGATATCGGCTGGTGGGCTGCCAGGAAAGTCCGAATCGTCCTCTAGTTCTCCAGGTCCTGCAAGTCCCTCCGATTCAGTCCCGGGGTCTCCCATGTCTGGTCTCCTGCGACCACCTCCGGCCACGATGATTCGTCGAGGTTTTGCCAAGCCCATGGGTTCCCCTGCCGCCAGGGCAGCTTCCTTTGAGATTTTTTCCTCGCCTTGCACCTTGTAGGGCAAGATATCGCCCTTGTAGATCCAGACCTTTACACCGATCCTCCCAAAGGTCGTGCGTGCCTCGCGTTGCCCGTAGTCTATGTCTGCCCGGAGGGTGTGTAGAGGAACACGGCCTTCACGGTAAGACTCACGTCGTGACATTTCAGCTCCCCCCAGCCTACCGGAGCACTGAACCTTTATCCCTTGACCGCCGGCCTTCTGTACGGTTTGCAGGGCCCGTTTCATGGCCCGACGAAAGCTAACTCTACCGGCCAGCTGGTCTGCAATTCCCTGGGCGATCAGGGCCGCGTCGAGTTCGGGTTGCTTGATCTCTTGGATGTTTAGTTGGACCTTGGGGTTCCCGGTAATCTTGGTCAGCTCTTGCCGGAGACGATCGGCCTCGGCACCCCGGCGACCGATCACGATGCCGGGACGCGACGTGTGTAGGTCAACCCGTAGACGATCCCTGGTGCGCTCAACTTCAATGCGACTAACTGCTGCCCGCTCCAGCTGGGACATCAGGTAGTCCCTTATCTTCCAGTCCTCAATTACAGAGGTCTGATATCCTCGATCGTCGAACCAACGGGACTTCCACTCGGTTGTAATACCAAGGCGAAAACCGTACGGGTTTACTTTCTGTCCCACTAGGCTTCGTCTCCTTTTCCTTCGTCTTCGGGCGACTCGGATTGGTCACCTTGGTCTTGTCCAAAATCAATAGTGGAGTCATCTTGAGACTCGACCTGTTGCTCTGACGGCTCACCTTGGGCCATCTCTGCTGGGTCCGTGTCACGGTTACTCTCTGACAGATCACGAGACTCGGGCTCAATAAAAGTTGACTGATCGACATCGGTGACAACCTCGTCCGATCCAGTAGGCGATGAGTCGGTCTTAGAGGTCGACTTCTTGGACCCGGCTACCCTACGTGCCCGACGCTCAGCTGCGACTGCTTGCTTCTTGGCCGAGATCTGAAGGATCTGGTCTTCAGGGAGCCGCGACACGATCAAGGTGACATGACAAGTCCTCTTTCGAATACGAGTAGCTCGTCCACGGGCACGTGGGCGCCACCTCTTTATAGTCGTCGACTCATCCGCGTACGCGGTCGACACGTATAGCTCGTCAGGATTCAAGGCGTCGTTGTTCTCGGCATTGGCCACACACGAGGCCAAAAGCTTGGCTATTGGGATTGCGGCATCTCGACCACATAGTCTGAGAACCTCTAGGGCCTCTCCAACCGGGAGATTCCTAATCAGGTTCAAGACCTCGCGGGCCTTATAGGCTGACATGTGCGAGTTCCTGAGTACCGCTCGCGTCCCCGGGCGCTCGTTTGTCTTTACGGCCAAATCAACCATGACTAGCGCCTAGCGCCTTTCTCTTGGCCGGCGTGGTATCGAAATGTTCTCGTTGGGGCAAACTCGCCTAACTTGTGTCCAACCATGGACTCTGAGACAAATACCGGGACATGCTTGCGGCCATCATGCACCGCAATAGTGTGCCCGACCATGTCCGGAATAATTGTTGACCTCCTCGACCAGGTCTTGATAACCCTCTTATCGTTAGCCGCGTTGAGTACGTCGACCTTCTTGAGAAGGTGTTGGTCTACAAAGGGACCCTTTTTGAGACTACGTGGCATTTAGTAATGGACCTTTCTGGTGGACAAAACCAACGACGTAACCTTCAAGGCAACACTCGCAACGCAATGGCCCGTCATCGGCGTGAACCTCGCGTCCGCCTTCTTCGAACAATCATGTCGTTAGACTTCTTCTTGCGATTCCGGGTGCGTCCTTCGGGCTTACCCCACGGTGACACAGGATGGCGACCACCGGAGGTCTTTCCCTCTCCACCGCCCAGGGGGTGATCAACCGGGTTCATGGCCACGCCTCGGGTCTGTGGGCGAACTCCCTTCCAACGATTTCTCCCGGCCTTACCGATCTTGATTAGTTCGGCCTCTTGATTTCCGACCTCGCCAAGAGTTCCCTTGCAATCGATTGGTACCTTGCGCATCTCGGTCGAGGGAAGCCTAAGAGTGGCAAAGGACCCCTCTTTGGCCACGAGCTGAATGGCCGAGCCAGCTCCCCGACCAAGCTTTCCCCCAGCACCGGGCTTTAGTTCAACGTTGTGGACCACCGACCCAACCGGGATATAGCGCAGGGGAAGACAGTTGCCTACCCTTATCTCAGATCCACGACCCGATTGCAGCTTGTCTCCTACCGCGAGACCAGCCGGGGCAATGATGTATCTCTTCTCGCCATCAAAATAGTTCAAGAGGGCGATCCGGGCGTTCCTGTTCGGGTCATACTCGATCGTGGCAACCTTGGCCGGGATCCCGTCCTTGTCTCTCTTGAAGTCAACCAGGCGGTAACGTTGTTTGTGGCCACCACCACGATGGCGCGCAGTCTTGCGACCATGACTGTTCCTTCCCCCGGTTCGGGGCTTGGCTACGAGGAGTGACTTCTCGGGCGAGTCGGTTGTAATTTCAGAGAAATCCGAGGAGGTTTGGAACCTACGCCCGGCACTGGTTGGATTTCGTTTTCTAAGTCCCACGATTACTTACCTTATGATCCTTGGAAGAGTTCTATACGGTCGGCCCCGGCAAGTGTTACCACCGCTCTCTTGGTCGCTGGCTTGCTTCCGACCGTGTTGTTACGCCGATTGTTTCGCTTTTTCCCGATACGATTCATGGTGTTCACCTTTTTTACAGATACCCCAAATAGCTCCTCTATAGCACCTCTAATCTCGATCTTGGAAGCGTCCGGGTGTACTACGAAGGTATAAACCCCTTGATCAAGTCGTGCATAAGACTTCTCAGATACAACGGGACGGATAATTATCTGTCTAGGATCCATCTCCTACTCTCCGTTTTCGCTCTTGTTGACATCTGTTGGTGAGTCCTCAACAGATGAGTGATCTTCTTCGGGTGTGTCGGTCAAAGCCGAATCTTGCTCTGTAGCTGGGGCGACCTGTTGGGTATCGGCGTCTTGGATATCACGATCTGGTCCCGGGCTTTCTTTCAAAGAGGCGGACTGGTCGTGGTAGGCCTGGCTGCCAGGTAGGGACTCGGTAGTGAAAACCACCCAGTCGCTCCTAAGGACGTCCCAGGCGGTCAACTCGCCGGAAGGGACCAATCCAACAGTTGGCAGATTCGCAAAGGACTTATATGCCATATAGTCGGCGTCGCTGTCAGACAGGACAATAAGGACGTTTCCGCGAAGCTTGAACCTCTTTAGGAAAGCAATAGCTGCCTTGGTAGATGGACGCTCAAAGCCCCACTCTTGTATGACCATGACACGTTTTGCCTCGGCCCGATCCGACAGGGCTGAGGCTAGGCCCAACTTGATCATCTTCTTAGGGGTCCCTTGGCTGTAGTCACGGGGCTTGGGTCCCATGGGGATTCCACCGCCAACCCACTGGGTTGCCCGAATTGAGCCTTGTCGTGCCCGACCTGTTCCCTTCTGTCTCCAGGGCTTGCGTCCACCCCCTCTGACCTCTGACCGTCTCAGGGTAGAGTGAGTACCAGCCCTAGCACCGGCCATTTGGGAGTTTACAACTTGGTGCAGAACGGCCATGTTTGGGGTTACTCCAAACCAGTCGGGATCCAACTCGACGATACCGTGTTTCGGCCCACGCATGGCCCTCACTTGGACCTGTCGGGTCTGTCGGTCCTGAGCTAGAGACACTACGCCTTCACCGCGTTTCGAATAAGTACCACACCACCATTTGGCCCGGGTACTGCACCTTTTAGGAGGACTATCTGGCGCTCGGGATCCGAGAGCACCACCGATAGCCCCAACGTGGTGACCTTTTGCGATCCATACTGACCGGCCATTCGAGTCCCCTTGAACACCCGAGCTGGAGTTGCACAGGCCCCTATTGACCCTGGTGCCCGGTGGTGTTTGTGGTTACCGTGGGATGCACCTTGGCCCTTGAAGTTGTGCCGCTTCATACCACCAGAAAAGCCCTTCCCTTTGGAGACCGCGGTAATGTCCACTTTTTGGCCGGACTCAAATATTGCGGCGTCGATCTCTTGACCGACCTGGAACTCAGAGATGTCATCTAGTCGAAGCTCTACCAGCCTCTTGCCAGGTTCTACCTGATTTTTTTGAAAGTGCCCGGCCTCAGGCTTGTTTAGCTTAGAGGCCTTGGAGACCCCGTAGGTTACTTGAAGAGCGCTGTAGCCATCGGCCTGGGCCGTCCTCATGGAAACCACCCGGACCGGTGACACCCGAACAACGGTAACCGGGACGACCCTGTTCTGGTCGTCCCACACCTGGGTCATTCCTATTTTCTCACCGATTATTGCCTTTGAGGCCACGGGGTACTTCCTTATTCACACTAGTTATATCTGCTCATTCAAGATCCCTTACAACGACCTGCATGCACGCAGACGCTCCGCCCGGACATCCCGGAGCGGAGCGCTGTCGAGGTTGCGCCTCTATGTCTCCGGGCAACCGGGTCCTCGGCATGTTATGCCTTGGCACCTTTAGTCCCGGACGATAGAGGACATCTCGATGGCTTGCATCGTTGCTCGTCATCCTGTCAGCAGACCGGTCAGGTCCTCCGGGTGTATCCCGGCTGACCAAATAGGCCTGCTGTAAAACTCTCACCGTCTATAACACGAAAGAGCCAAAACATCGGCATCCACCAGCGCCTAGACAGCGAAATGCTATTATAGTTGCCCCTTAGCGTAATTTCACATCGGGGCTAGAAAAACTTGGTAAAGCTAGTTCTAGCCGTTTACCTTGAGTTTTATCTCAATGTCGACCCCAGCTGGCAGGTCCAGTCTCTGGAGGGAGTCCACCGTTTTGGGGGTATGGTCAACAATGTCGATCAACCTCTTGTGGACCCTCATCTCAAAGTGCTCGCGGGAGTCCTTGTACTTGTGAGGCGACCGAATCACCGTGTAGCGGTGTTTTTCTGTGGGTAGCGGGATCGGCCCGCGAACCTTGGCCTGGGTTCTAATTACCGTTTCGACAATCTTGCGGGTCGACTGGTCGATGATCTCATGGTCATAGGCCTTGAGTCGAATTCTGATTTTCTGTCGGTTATTTTCTGCCATTGTTCCTTGTGTCGCCTTCCTCGGGCAAGTCCAGTTAGTGCTCGCCTTCGGGCCTGCTATGAGGTACCTTGGGCGAGCGACCTTACTTGATGATCTTGGTTACTCGACCTGCTCCTACTGTTCTGCCGCCCTCACGAATGGCGAATCTAAGACCCTCGTCCATGGCGATTGGTTTGCCAAGTTCTACGGTCATCTCGGTGTTGTCTCCAGGCATGATCATCTCGGTCCCCTCGGGAAGAGTGATCGTACCAGTTACGTCAGTAGTCCTGAAGTAAAACTGCGGACGATAGTTAGGGAAGAAAGGCTTGTGCCTACCTCCTTCTTCCTTGGTCAAAATGTATACGTTGGCCTCAAAGTTGGTGTGGGGAGTAATTGATCCGGGCTTGCACAGCACCTGACCTCTCTCAACATCTTCTTTTTTGGTTCCTCGCAAGAGGGCCCCAACGTTATCTCCGGCCTGTCCCTCGTCTAGGATCTTCCGGAACATCTCGACCCCGGTGCAAACTGTCTTCTGGGTTGTACGAAGACCAACAATCTCAACCTCGTCACCGGTGTTAACCTTGCCCTGCTCGATCTTACCGGTCACTACAGTGCCTCGACCGGTAATAGAAAATACGTCTTCGATGGGCATCAAGAACGGCTTGTCGATGTCACGCTTAGGCTCAGGAATATAAGAGTCAACGGCGTCCATGAGCTCATAGATCATGGCCTTGGCGCCATCGTCGCCCTCTAGGGCCTTTAGTGCAGAGACCCGGACCACCGGAGTATCATCACCGGGGAACTCGTACTCGTTAAGTAACTCACGGACCTCCAACTCGACCAGATCGAGCAGTTCGGGGTCGTCTACCATGTCAACCTTGTTGAGGGCCACAACAATATATGGAACGCCAACCTGGCGGGCCAGTAGGACGTGCTCTCTGGTCTGGGGCATCGGGCCATCGGTGGCCGAAACTACAAGAATTGCCCCGTCGACCTGGGCAGCACCGGTGATCATGTTCTTGATATAGTCCGCGTGACCGGGCATGTCCACGTGAGCATAGTGACGGTTGTCAGTCTCATACTCCACGTGAGCGATTGAGATCGTTATACCTCTCTGTCGCTCTTCGGGGGCTTTGTCGATCTCTTCAAAGGGTGTGAAGTGAACGTTTGGGTTCTTGTCGGCTAGCGACTTGGTGATCGCTGCGGTCAGGGTAGTCTTTCCATGGTCGATATGTCCCATGGTGCCCACGTTGAGGTGTGGTTTGTTCCTCTCGAACTTCTGCTTGGCCATTTGTTCAATTACTCCGTTTCTGTTTTTCTTTTATTCGCCCCGTACCCGGGCAACAATCTCCTTGGAGATCGACTCGGGAACTTCATTGTATGAATGGAACTGCATTGTGTAGGTAGCTCGGCCTTGCGTACGCGACCTCAAGTCAGTAGCGTAGCCGAACATTTCGGACAGCGGTACTTGGGAGGTTATGACCTGGTCGGAACCACGTTGCTCCATCCCTTCTATTCTGCCTCGACGTTTGTTGAGATCGCCAACGACATCACCCATGTAGTCCTCGGGAGTGACCACCTCAACTGACATGATCGGTTCGAGCAGTACCGGGGATGCCTTTTTGCAGGCATCCTTCACGGCCATTGAACCAGCAATCTTGAAAGCCATCTCAGAGGAGTCCACGTCGTGGTAGGACCCGTCTATGAGGGTAACCCTGATGTCGACGGCGGGATATCCAGCCAGAACCCCCGAGGTTAGAGCCTCTTGTATTCCGGCATCTACCGACGAGATGTACTCCTTGGGAATCACCCCACCGGAGATCTTGTCAATAAATTCATAACCTCCCCCGGGCCCAGTTGGCTCGACGTCGATGTAGACGTGCCCGTACTGACCACGGCCACCGGTTTGGCGCACGTAACGACCTTCCACCTTGTGAGCACCAGTCCTGATCGTCTCTCGGTAGGCCACTTGGGGCTTGCCAACGTTGGCGTCAACCGAGAACTCTCGGAGCATTCTGTCCACGAGAACTTCCAGGTGCAACTCACCCATACCCGAGATAACCGTCTGTCCGGTCTCCTCGTCGGAGTGGACCTGAAAGGTTGGGTCCTCCTCCGAAAGGGCATATAGGGCCCGAGACATCTTGTCCTGATCGGCCTTGGTCTTGGGCTCGACGGCGACATGAATAACCGGCTCAGGAAAAGTCAGTGACTCAAGCAAGATAGGGTGGCCTGGACTACACAGGGTATCCCCTGTCGTCGTGGACTTTAGCCCGACGGCTGCGATGATATCTCCAGTGAACACTGCGTCTCGGTCCTCACGGTGGTTGGCGTGCATCTGTAGGACTCGTCCTATGCGCTCTTTCTTGTCCTTGGTCGTGTTGAGAACAGTGGCACCCTTTTCAAGTGATCCTGAATAGACCCGGAGATAGGTAAGCTTTCCAACATAGGGATCGGTCATTATCTTGAATGCCAGGGCCGAGAATGGGGCGTCATCTTGGGCCGGACGCTCTAGTTCTTCTTCTGGCTTTCGGGGGTTGACTCCTTTCGTGGCCGCAATGTCCAAAGGAGACGGGAGTAGATCGCACACAGCATCCAAAAGCGGCTGTACTCCTTTGTTTCTAAAAGCGGTTCCACAAAGAATCGGGACGATCTGCGAGGCAATAGTTGCCCGCCTAAGAGCCACTTGTAGGTCTTGCGCGGTAATCACTTGTTCGGATATGTATTTTTCCATGACGTTGTCATCAAAGTTAGACAGGACGTCTATCAGGTCATGTTGGGCAGACTTTGCCGCATCGAGTAGGTCTGCCGGAATATCGCCAGCCTCAAACTGGGCTCCTTTTGAGTCATCATCAGCCCAGACGAGTGCCTTCATCTCGACCAGATCAATCACCCCCTTGAAGTCACCTTCTGATCCGATGGGAAGTTGAATCAGGGCCACGTTTCCGTCTAGTCGATCCTTGATCATCTCAACGGTTCGTTCAAAGTTTGCCCCAACTCGGTCCATCTTGTTAATAAAGCAGATCCTGGGAACCGAATACTTGTTGGCCTGACGCCAGACGGTCTCGGTCTGAGGCTCCACTCCGGCCACCGCATCAAACACGGCCACGGCTCCGTCTAGAACTCTTAGAGATCTCTCGACCTCAACCGTAAAATCGACGTGTCCGGGGGTGTCGATAATGTTGATCCAGACGTCTCGCCACTTACACGTGGTGGCCGCTGACGTAATTGTTATCCCGCGTTCTTGCTCTTGAGCCATCCAGTCCATGGTGGCCGCGCCCTCATGGACCTCACCGATCTTGTAGTTTCTCCCGGTGTAGTACAAGATGCGTTCAGTCGTCGTGGTTTTGCCCGCGTCAATATGAGCCATGATCCCGATGTTTCGAGTCTTGGCAAGTGGAAACTCTCTAAGCGCGCTCATATCTCCCATCGATCTTTCCTTGGTATAACCAGAACTAAATAACTACCAACGATAGTGTGCAAATGCTCGGTTGGATTCAGCCATTTTGTGCATGTCCTCTTTGCGCTTTACGGCAGACCCCGTGCCGTTGGAGGCGTCCAGAACTTCAAAAGCCAGGCGCTCGGCCATGGTCTTCTCCTTGCGCTGCTTGGCGTGGGTAACAAGCCACCGAATGGACAGGGTCGAGGCCCTGCGGGGACGAACGTCCATGGGGACCTGGTAGGTCGCTCCGCCAACCCGCCTGGACCTAATCTCTAGGGCTGGCCTGGTGTTGTCTATAGCCCGCCGCAAGATGGTCAACGGATCGTCGTCGGTCTTGGTCTTGATTATGTCCATTGCCCCGTACACGATCCTCTCAGCGAGAGTCCTCTTCCCTCTTGACAGGATACGATTTGTCAGCTGGGTGACTTGAACTGAATTATATACCGGGTCTGGTGGAAGTTCACGTCGTTCAGGGGGTCCTTTTCTGGGCATTTCTTGTTTTTACCCTTCCCTCTTAGCCCCGTAACGGCTGCGAGCCTGCTTACGGTTGGAAACCCCAGCAGTATCAAGGGCCCCACGGACGATCTTGTAACGAACACCGGGTACATCCTTTACTCTTCCCCCTCGAACTAGCACGATCGAGTGTTCCTGCAAGTTGTGGCCAACCCCGGGTATATATGCAGTGACTTCAGCGCCCGAGGAAAGCCTTACCCTTGCGATCTTTCTAAGGGCCGAGTTCGGCTTTTTAGGTGTGGTCGTGTAAACGCGCGTGCACACTCCCCGACGTTGAGGGGATGACTTAAGGGCAGGGGTCTTGGACTTGGTCCTCTTGTCGGTCCGCCCCTTGCGAACTAGCTGTGAAATTGTGGGCACGTTGTAGCTTCCAAATACCTTTCTCGTGTTGTTTCAAGATGGCGAGGCCTTCAATATCCAAAGCCTGAGGCTCTGGGCTAAAGAACTCATGGATCCAAAAGGTTCGCAGCTAATACTCCGCGCCCGAATGGAAACATTTTACTCTTGGGTTTTTGCTAAGACTTCTAGCGGGTCTGGGCGTCTTATTGCCCAGGCTGAAATTTCTAGCGAAGAAAATGCTACGTCAATTCACCCGGAAAAAGCAAATGCGACCAGCTAGGACGCCTATTGCTGGGGCCGGGAAGGCCAGGTCCGAGGCCGGTGGGTCAACTGTGCCGGTCCCTGGTTCTATATCTCTTAGGAGGGAGAAAATCCAATAATGGGTGAAACGGGGGGGTCTCCACCTAGAGACCCCACAAAGCCAGCATCACCGAATGCAAATACCCCTCCGTCTTGAGCCACTAGCCAGTATCCCTGGTAGTCCGAAGTGGCCACAATTCCGTTTATGGGCTTATTGGGTATGAAAGAGTTGCTCCCACCAGGAGGTTTTGAGATCAGGATCTGGTGGGATGAGCCCAAGAACGGGGCGGCACCGAAGTTGTACACGCTGCCATCAGTCCCGGCAAACCAGTATCCCTTCCCGTCTTTGGCCGGGAACATCGCAATTGCCGGGTTCACAAGCCCGGAAGCGCCAGTTGAGCCATAGAATTGGGCATCTCCGTAGGAGAATACCCCTCCGTCTTGAGCCAGGAGCCAGTACCCCAGG
>DAIDHF010000036.1 GCA_027452005.1 Acidimicrobiales bacterium | reverse complement strand
GCCTCAAAACATACAATTGGCCACTTACGGTCAGTTTTTATGATGCCGGCCATGGCAAACGCTCTCGGCCTTTCGTTGATTATCGCCAACTTTGGAACTGCTGTCCGAGAGAGAATGCAGGTAGTTGCCTTTTTGCTCCCCCTGGTTGCATACGGCCTTTCCCTACGCAGACACCAGGACGTCGAAGAAGAGATTGCCGGGCACCAAAGCCCAGCAGTGGCCGATTCGGGCTAATATAGTCAAAGCATGGATACCGATGCCCTAGTAGAGGGCTCATTTAGGACATACCTCAGGATCTTACTCAGCAGAAAATGGTCGGTTCTGATAATCATGGTGCTTACGATTGCTAGCGCTTTCGTGTACACTCACCGGCAGGCCACCATCTACCAGGCAAGTGCCCAGTTGCTTCTCCAGCCCACTGAAACCCAACAGATTATTGATGGGGGTAGCTTTAGCTTCTCCACCCCCAGCGTCCCAGACGAAGTCCAACGCCTCGAAGGCAACGGGGTTGCAAAGGTGGTCAAGAAGATGCTCGGTTACGCTCCGGGGATCTCTGGTAGTGAACTAGGTCAGACTGACGTGATGCTAGTCACTGCAAACGCCTCGACAGGTCAACTGGCTGCAAAAATTGCCAACACGTACGCCCAAGCCTACTTGAGTTATGCTCAGAGTTCAGCCGTTTCAAACCTCATGGCCTCAGACAAGATTATTGAGAGTCAGCTCACCCAGGTAAATCAAAAGGTTTCTAATCTCCAAAGCCAACTTACGGCTGCGTCAAAGAGCGGGAACAGCGCACAGGAGACCTCTATCCAGTCACAGCTCAGCTCGGTCCAATCTGAGCAGAACCTTCTAAATCAACAGGCCAATCAGATAACAATGGCCATGCAACTAAGCTCGGTGGCCGCACAGCTGATCGCGACGGCCACCCCACCTTCGACGCCGACTCAGCCCGATTTGAAGCGCAACCTCTTGGCGGGCTTTGTTGCGGGTCTCATACTGGGAATCGCTTTCGTGATTGCTCGTGAGTACTTCGATGATACTCTCAGGTCAGAAGAGGAGCTTCACCTCTCCCTGTCAAGGTCCGAGAAGACTGCGAAGACGTTAGTGCTCGGATCTATTCCTTTTGGAGATGAGATGATTCCGGGTTCGAGCTATCAACGAGTTACCTCTATTGAGGATCCAACCTCTCCACAGGCCGAGGCCTACCGAGAACTCAGGACCTCCTTACAGTTCCTCCAGGTACGCGAACCTATTGAAATAGTCCTGGCGTCAAGCCCGTCAGGCGGAGAAGGCAAGTCCACAACCCTGGCCAACTTGGCGGTAATGTTGGCCCGGACAGGCAAGTCGGTGGTGATGCTGTCACTGGACTTGCGTAGACCGAGATTGCACGAATACTTCCAGGTCTCCAACTCGGTTGGGTTTACCTCTGTCTTGGTTGGTGAAGTATCTCTTGATGAAGCCCTGGTTGAGGTTGGGGGAATTGGTGGACTAAGTCTGCTTTCCGCCGGTCCCCTGCCTCCCAATCCGGCCGAGCTGCTTTCTTCTCCTTCTGCAGAGGAGATAATCATGGAACTCAAGGATCGCTTTGACGTAGTTCTTATCGACTCTCCCCCAATCTTGCGGGTAACAGATGCTGCTGTGATTTCCACCATGGCAGATACCTCACTTTTGGTGGTACGTGCAGGACTTACGACGAGGCGAGACATGGTCAAGGCCCTTGACGCGTTTGCCAAGATTGGCTCGTCGGTAGCGGGGATCATAATCAACGCACTCCCGACCGAGATGACATACAAGGATCGCTACTACTACAGCCCAGCCGAGGCAATCGACTTTGGAATAGCGTCCTCAATTAGTGACCTTACCGCAACCCGACTACAGACGAACGGGGCCATTTCAGGTAACGGTCACTCGCCCGAGCCCAAAGTGCCAGCAGAGAGATTTAGCTACGGCGACGGCGGCGTTGAGACGTCAACGGCAACCCTGACCCCACCCAAAACCCAAGTGGAATCCTCGGCCCGAGTTTCCGACGTAGATACTACTCAAGGACCAGAGGGTTCTCGATCTGACCTGATAACCCCGACCTCGTCGTCACGCTCCCAGGCCGGCGGGAAACCAAGAACGGGCCCGGCCACGGGAAAGAGACCAGTTCCCAAGAAAGCCCAGGATAAGAAGCCCGGGATGTTCGGAACTCCCAGGAAGCGACGACCCTCGCGCTAGCGCACTGAAAATCCGGTTATTCTAGAAAACTACCTGTTGACCGGCACGATAAACACCCGTAAGCTAACTTGGTGGTGGTCACGTAAAGTAACTTTAGGGTTACGCTTGGAGGTGGGAATGTCGCAAACAAGTCGAGAGGGTGAGGGTCTCAATAAGGTCCTTGCCCGGCCAACCCTAGTTGGCAGGCTGGGAGTTACAAAGAGAACTCTCCAGGTAATCTTGGGAGCACTGTGGGTACTTGACGGGCTCATGCAGTTGCAGCCCGAGATGTTCTCAAGGTCATTTGCTACCCAGATGATATATCCAAACGCCCATGGTCAGCCGGCCCCGATTGCCTGGGTAATTACCACGGCTGGACACTTCGTCTCAAGAGATCCCGCCATGTGGAACGTCTTGGTGGTTGGCCTTCAACTAGCTATTGGGGTTGGCTTGCTCCGAAGATCCACGGTCCGCCCGGCGATTGTGGCCATGTGGACATGGTCCCTGGTCGTGTGGGTAACTGGAGAGGGCCTAGGGTCAATCCTAAGTGGCCAGGGCTCACCCCTTACCGGTTCTCCTGGGGCCGTCATTATCTACGCCCTGGTTGGCCTCATGGTCTGGCCGAGGACTGATTCCAAAGGACCCGTTCTCAAAAAGGCGAAGTATTCCGAGACGGTCAAGAAATTCGGCTTTGCAACATCTCCGGGAGCTAAGGGTCTAATTGGTTCCAGTTATCTGGTGGTGGTCTGGGCGGGACTGTGGACGCTTTCGGCCATTATGTGGGTCTTGCCGGCTAACAGACAGACAAGTTCAATACACCAAGCTCTGCTAAGTGCTGGAGCAGGACAGCCTAGTTGGTATGCAAACATCCTCGATTCCCTGGCAAGGAACCTTGTAAGTGCTGGACCAGAACTCGCCTGGCTGTTTGCTCTGGCTTCATTGATCGTGGGACTTGGTCCACTGGTCTCTCGTCGCCCGGTTGGCTTCTTTGTCCTTGGCTCAGCTATCGAGTTGATATTTTGGGTCACCGGTCAGGGACTCGGTGGACTAATGACAGGCATGGGAACCGATCCAAACACGGGACCCCTGGTAGTTCTCTTGGCCTTGGCCTGCGTCCCACGGGTTCTCCCGGTTGAATCTGAGAGCGTGTCGCCTCTTGCAAAGCTCTTGGCGAAATCTCGGTATGGGACTATTGCAACTCTCGCCGGAGCCGGAGCCTCGATTTTATTGGTTGCCACGTACCCGGTTAGTGCCTTTGCAAGTGCCCAAGGTGGTTCCGCCACTTCGTCCATGGCATCCATGGCTTCAATGTCTTCTCCCGAAAGACCAACCGGGGGAACATCGAGTTCGTCCATGTCTGCCATGAAGATGGACACAAACTCAATAATTCCTGGAGCCATGGGATCGACCGATCCCTCTTGGAGTTACACCGGCCCGACTTTACCGGTTGGCCTGGCAACCTTACTCACAACAGTGACCAACTTGACCGATGCTGGACATGAGATGCAGACCAACTCATGCACGACCACCCCGACGCGCTCTCAACTGGAAAGCGCCCTACGGCTGGTCCAGCAGACGACACAAGCCATTGCCAAATACCAAGATCTCTCGGTAGCTACTGCCAGTGGATATGTGCCGGTTACTTCCAAGAACTACCCGGTAGTTCACTACGTCAATCCGGCCTACATGAACGAAAAAGACGTCTTGGACCCCAATCACATCCAGTCTCTGGTTTACGCCTTTACCCCCTATGGCCCGGTGTTGGTGGCAGGCATGTATCTAATGCCCAACATAAATGAGACCGGTCCCATGCCAGGTGGGTGCCTAACCCAGTGGCACGCACATACCAACCTGTGTTACTCAAATGCCACGGGCACAATAGTAGGCTTTACCCCTTGCCCTCCCGGGGAGACAAATTACAAGACCCCGTTCATGCTTCACGTGTGGCAGGTTCCAGTTCCCGGGGGACCCTTGGCACTTGATCCCAGTGACCTCCAAGCCGTTGAGTCAGCAATCATGGCCCAGCAAAGTGGGCAGGCGCCTGCCGTCAACCCGATCCCACCGGCAAGTTCGCCTAGCTCAGCACCGGTCAATGTATCAAGGGCACCCACAACGACGATTACGAGTTCTTCTAGCCCACTATTGGCCGCTAGCTCCTTGCACCGTCAACCTGGGAACTAAACCCCCGGTCTGAATCAGACAACAGAGATGGTCAACAATCGCCTGGACCATCTAGGATTCGGGTTCTACAATGAACGCAGTTGAGTTTTCCCGAGACAACCTAGACGTGGCACTGAGTTGGATAGACCCCATGACAAGAAGTTCGACCGGGTGGATAAACCTAGAGCCGGTTCCACTGGAAGAGGTCGTGTCTGCAAGACCAGGCCTTCTCGGATCTCTCTTTAGCTCGCGTGGACCAGTGGTACCTTTGATTACCTGGCTGATACCCAATCCGAAGACAGGCCGGTCGGGCTACGAGCAGATAGGAGTCATGCACTGCCAAGGACAACAAATCTCAAAACGGCTCGGAGACTTTGGGATCAGTCTCCCGGATAGATGGACTGTGCGCCAAGATCACCCAAGTCGGGGGCTTGTAATCAACAAGCCCACCGATAGCGATAACCGATCTACCCTGATCTGGCTACTGGACTTCGGTGAGGCTATCTCTGGGGTTGACCTGACCGGGACCTGGACCGTTGAGCCCCACGAAATCCCGAAGAGCTGATCAAAACGACGCTACAAGACCACTGAGATGCCCCGAGTGGACTCTTGGCTAGGTTAGATTTCGATATCGTTATTTTTCCGTGCGCAGGAATGATATGACTATACTATCATCTGACTAGACAAACAATGGTCCAGCTCACTCCTCAACTGGTTGCACAACTCGATGAAGAAGCTAGCCAGCGACACGTGTCACGATCTGCGTTGATCCGCGAAGTTCTCGAAGAGCATTTCGTACATTCCCTCGACAAAGTCATCGCGCAGAAGATCGTAGACGGGTACACGCGAATCCCACCGGGAACCCCCGATGTTTGGGGAGAACTATGTAAACAGGCAGACGTTTCGACAAGCGAGCTAATCCAGCGGTTGAATGCCGAGGAAACTCAAGCCGGAAAGGGACCTTGGTGAAGCGTGGGGACATTTACTGGTACGAACATCCCGAGGCGGGACAGCGCCCGTGGCTCATTTTGACTCGAAGCGAAGCAATCCCCGTCCTCAATCAGGTTCTAGCAGTGCCTGCTACACGTACGATTCGCTTGATCCCCATAGAGGTTCCTCTCGATGAAGGGGATGGTATGCCGTGTCCATCAATCCGCCCCGAGGGGACTGGCGGCTTCAGCCGTCAGGGGAATCGGGGCTCGGGCCGTAAGCCCGACATCTCGGTTAGATGTCACAGCTCTCCCGTATAGTGATTGAGCAATGTCTACTGCCCGGTTTCGTCGCTCCTGCGGAGGCGTCACATCTCTCGGCCTACACGTGGTGTGGTGTTCGAAATACCGCCGGAGAATAATTGGAGGGCGGGTCGCTGCACGATTGAACGGGCTACTCGTGAAGATCGCAGACGACCACGGCTGGGAGATAGTCGCCAGCGAGGTTATGGGCGACCACCTATACATCTTTGTGCGGGGTCGGGCTACCGACTCCCCGGCTGAGGTAGTCCGGCCATTCAAGGGACGGCCCTCGCAGGCGTTACGAGCGGAGTTTCCCTGGCTTGGTCGCAAGCCAGTGTTGTGGTCGAAGTCGTATTTTGCAGCGTCCGTCGGGTACGTGTCGGAATCGACTGTACGCAGATACATCGAGCACCACTGGGACGAGGCTGCGTGAGACGTTCCTACAAGTTCCCTCTGCGCCCGACGGCCAGACAGCATGTCGCACTTGAGAAGTATCTCGATTCCCACCGCGAGCTCTACAATGCGGCCCTCCAAGAACGCAGAGACGCGTGGAAACTCTGTCAGGTCGGCATTTCCTACAACGCTCAGTCTGCGCAACTCTCCGAGATCCGAACACTCCGGCCCGACGTCGCCAAGTGGTCTTTCTCCTCCCAACAGGCCACCTTGCGCCGCCTCAACAAGGCTTTTGACGCCTTCTTCCGCCGGGTGAGGTATGGCGAGATCCCCGGCTACCCGAGATTCAAAGCCTCCCACCGTTTCAACAGTGTTGAGTGGCCCAAAGACGGCGACGGCGCCAAGTGGAAGCCGGAGGTTTCCCGTGTCTACCTCCAGGGAGTTGGACATGTAAAGGTAACAACCCACCGCAGTGTTGCCGGGCGGGTCAAGACGATCTCGGTCAAGCGAGAAGGTCGCAGGTGGTATATGGTGCTCTCCGCTGACCAGGTCCCGGTCCAACCCCTGGCACCGACTGACAAGGCAGTGGGCATTGATCTGGGAATCGTGAGCTTTCTCACCACTTCCGATCGACAACACGTCGACAACCCCCGATGGGCACGAAGAGCGGCCGACAGACTTGCCACCTCCCAGCGGGTCCTTGCCCGAAAAAAGCCTGGCTCGGCCAACCGCCGGGCAGCCCGCGAGACCGTTGCCTCCCGTCACCGAAAGGTCGCCAATTGCCGGAGAGACTTCCACCACAAGACAGCCAGACAACTCGTCGCTGGCCACGACGTGATCTGCGTTGAGGACCTCAGGGTCACCAACATGGTACGCAGAGCCAAGGCCGTCCCCGATCCCAAATGCCCCGGAGTCTTCCTCCCCAACGGGGCAGCCGCCAAGAGTGGCCTGAACCGATCTATCTCCGACGCGGGCTGGGCACAGTTCGCGAACATCCTCGTTGCCAAAGCGCAAGAAGCTGGACGACAAGTGATCTTCGTGGACCCCCGGCACACGAGTACGACGTGTTCCAACTGCGGGCACGTCGGCGCCTCCAACCGCGTCAGCCAAGCGGTGTTCCGATGTCACAAGTGTGGAGACGAAATCCACGCCGACGTAAATGCCGCACGCAACATCCTCCGGGCTGGACTGGCCCTTCCGGTCGCTACCGCGGCCTGAAAAGAAGCTGGCGGCTTCAGCCGTCAGAGAAGTCACTTTTAGATCGGATGGTAAAGGTAAGTCTTAGAACCGTAACGATGCCGATACAGTCTCAGCACATCATTACCAAAGACAACGTGTCTATCGGGGTAGCGGCAGTGGCCTACTTTCGCCGGATTGATCCGGTCAAGTCAATTGTGGAAGTTGAAAACGTATCTGGGGCGATCTACGAGATAGCTCAGACTACTGTTCGAAATATTGTCGGTCAATCCACTCTCGATCAGGTTCTATCTGATACCGAGACTCTCAATCGCAAGATTAAAGACGTCTTAGAGCACACGACCGAGCGTTGGGGTGTCCTAGTCGAAGTAGTTGAACTCAAGGATATCGAGCTTCCGCAGTCTATGGAGAGGGCCATGGCAAAAGAGGCCGAGGCAGAACGCGAGAAGCGGGCCAAGATCATTGCTGCAGAAGGAGAAGCTCTTAGTGTTGGTAAGCTCGCAGAAGCCGCCGACGTGATTCAAGACCATCCAATAGCCCTTCAGTTGAGAAACCTTCAGATACTTTCTGAGATTTCTGTCGAAAAGAACTCTACGATAATCTTTCCGGCTCAATTCATGGAGAGCGTGAGGGCTATATCGAGTTTTATTGACCATGAAGCTCGCTGACAAGGACTTTTGCATATTTCATCCGAACAATAGGTTGTAGCTCCAGGGCCCTGAAGGGATATTTCCCAGGTATCCACCTACGAACACTAGTTCGAAGATAAGATCTCACATGAGAGTTCGGTTCGCCTTCTAAGATCTGGGCAACCTGGACTGTCACACCCCTTTTGTAGGGTTGCTCACAAGTAAATAATCAAAGAACCGTTGTCTAGTTTTCGGCTGGTGGCGGTCTCGACCGGAAAGGCAAAACTAAATGGAAAGAGAAAAGGCACTGGAAGCAGCCCTAGGCCAGATCGAGAAACAGTTTGGCAAGGGTTCAATCATGAGGATGGGCGAGAATGCCCATATGGCCGTGGAGGTCATATCCTCAGGAGCTCTCGCCTTAGATATAGCGCTAGGAGTTGGAGGACTACCCAGGGGGAGGGTAGTTGAAATATTTGGCCCGGAATCTTCTGGAAAGTCAACTCTCGCAATGCACCTAGTTGCCGAGGCACAGCGTAATGGTGGAATATGCGCCTACGTAGACGCTGAGCACGCGATGGACCCGGCCTATGCAAAAGCAATCGGGGTAGATATTGACAGTCTTCTCATCTCACAACCTGACACCGGAGAACAGGCCCTTGAGATAGCCGACATGCTTATCAGATCGGGCGCCTTAGATGTGATAGTCATTGACTCAGTAGCAGCTTTAACTCCACGCGCTGAGATAGAAGGGGAGATGGGCGATGCCCACGTTGGGCTGCAGGCCAGATTGATGTCACAGGCCCTTAGAAAGTTGACCGGAACCCTGAACAAGTCCAATACGATTGCGGTGTTTATCAATCAGCTTCGGGAGAAGATCGGGGTTATCTACGGTTCCCCAGAGACAACTCCTGGTGGCCGGGCGCTGAAATTCTATGCGTCAGTGCGCTTGGATATTCGTAAGGTCGAGTCGATCAAAGATGGTGTTGATATTGTAGGCAATAGAACCAAGGTCAAGGTGGTCAAGAACAAGGTAGCCCCCCCCTTCAAGATCGCCGAGTTCGATATTATGTACGGAGTTGGGATCTCCAGAGAGGGGTCGCTTCTCGACGTGGCCGTCGACATGAACCTAGTACGTAAGGCCGGGGCATGGTATACATTCAACGGCGAGCAGCTAGGTCAGGGTCGGGAAAATGCCAAGCAGTTTCTAGCAGAGCACCCAGAGATAATGGTGGAGATAAATGAGCTAGTACGCCAGAAGATCGCACCAGATCTACAAGTCATGGAAGAAGAAACTACCGAAGGAGAGCTAACACAAGATCCCAACCCACCTATTGTGGCCAACGCAGTGTGAGGTCTCCTCTAAAGTAACATAAAAAATGCCAGGCCTCTTGCCGATAGAACGTGAGAGCCTGGCATTTGCTTTAACCCTCAATTACAGCGTAAAGACACGTCTCTGTCGACGAAAGCTAGTTAGGTTACGTAGAGAGTTCCTTCAAATGGAGCGTCCCCAAAAGCAAGCACGTTTCCCTCGTTGGTCATGATCCAGTAACCCCCGCCGTCTTGGGTGGGAACAATAGACTGAGCAGATCCACCTAGCGGAATACCGATATCGGAATAGGAATACCCAGAACCATAGAAGTTTGCGTTTCCAAAAGCAAAAATGCCTCCGTCTGCGGCCACGAGCCAGTAACCGGCTCCAGAGGGAGTCGAGGCCATCCCGACAATCGGCGCAACCAGATTGATTGCCCCGGTTGACCCATAGAACCCAGCATCTCCGTAACTAAATATTCCCCCATCTGAGGCCACCAACCAATATCCCTCTCCATCAGGAGTACTGGCAATTCCCACGATTGGTTTTGAAAGAGTCAGGTTTCCTGCTGAGCCGTAAAAGCTTGCTGACCCGTAGTTGAATAAGCCACCGTTCGCCTCTGCTAGCCAGTAACCGCTCCCAGAAGGTGTGGCAGCTATTCCGACAATTGGAGAGGTGAGTGGTTGAGTAGAAGCATCGCCATAATTAGTCTCGTTGAATGCGTAAACATGGCCTTCAGAGTCAACTTCCCAATATCCGCTAGTGTTGGGAGCGCTTGCAATTCCCACAATAGGGTTGTTGTACTGGGGTGATTGGGTAGTTATGTTATACCCATAGGGATCAGAAGGAGAGCCATAGTAAAATGCGGTTCCGCACGAGGAGATGGTCCCATTAGAATTGGCAATATAGTATCCTCCGGCTGTTCCCGATGCTGCCATCTCAATCGCTGAGTTCGTGGAATAGATTTGAGCACACGATACGTACGTAAAGCGGTCGGCGGTTACAAGCGGACTAGTTTCAATCTGTCCGGATGGGGTTGTATCTTCGACAACAACGTCGACAGTACCTGAGTACTGTACCGGTGGAGACGTTACCACCAATTGGGTAGATGAGATTATTCGAAGATTTAGGCCTAAAATCTGAAAGTTTCCGAATGCGACCCCAGAGGCACCAGTAAAGTTGTAGCCGGTCACGGTTAGTGGGACATGTCCTCCTGTCGGCCCAGATGAGGCACTGATCGACGTGACGATTGGTAGATCACTAAAGGCATATTCGTCCCCTGTGTTTATCGTCCCGATCGATTGGACACCGGTTGGTGGACACGATCCCGCTGTATTGTTTCCCGGATTAATCACGCTAGTTCCTTGCGGAGTTGTTACTTGAACCTGGGTGAGATCACACGTTATCGTCGAGTTGGTATTGGGATCGTTCGGAGTAGTCACCTGAAGTTGACTTCCTGATATCACCGTGAATGAGGGTGATTTGAGGTAACACGATGCGGGAGGAGAAGCCACATTACACCCTGTAACGTTTTGCGTATAGAACGATACAGAAGAGGCTCCAGTGAAACCATTCCCATTAACAGTTACCTGGACACCACCCGATGAAGGACCATAGCTAAGAGACAGATCTTGAACGACTGGCCCATTGGAATAGGTATATGTGTCATAGGGTGGGTCGGCCTTGCTGGGTAACGAGCCCTCGAGAACTGTAATGTTAGCGCTAGTACCGGCCGCTCCAGGTGGCACTACAACTTGAATCTCAGTGTTGGAAATCAACTTAAAGCTAGTGGCCGGAGTGGAGCCAAATAATACCTGAGTTACTTGGGAGAAGTTATTACCGAGTATCGTGACGGTTGTACCTCCACCCGGAGCCCCAAAACTAGGAGATATTGACCCAACAAACGGAGATAATTGCGATTGATTACAGAGCAGATTCGTAGTATTAGTGCCCCCTGTTGGTGTTACAAAAAAGCTAGATGTTGGAAAGCCAAGCCCTGAGGCCATCGAATAGTAATACTGTGAAGTCGCTGGATTGGTCGGATTGAAGGCTGGATAGTAACCGCCGTTGGAGATGGTGAAATCGTTGTTGCCGCTATAGACATCCCCGAAAAGCGTCAGTATATTGCTTTCGGAAAGAGCATATAGCCTCGGGTTTGCAAACCCTATATTTGGCTCGCCATAGTCCGAGCAGTTTTGATTTGCCAATGCAAAATAACTAGCCCAAAGGGGACTGGATGCACTTGTACCTCCAACCACGATCCAGGAACCGTCAAAATATATAACGTAGCCATGTTGTGGGTCTGCATCGGCTGATACATCGGGCACCTCACGACAAAATGTTCCGGTTTGGGCTCCACATGGAAGTGATGAAGAATATGAACTAATCACGCCAAAGCCTTGCTGCCAAGAGGGCATTTGCCAAATCGAGGAAATACCTCCACCACCGGCTCCTTGTGAGTCATTCCAAACTGATTCCGGTATTTGTGACTCATAACCGTCATAAGATGTGCCCCCCACGGCAGTAACGTAAGGCTGACTAGCTGGATCTGAAACTGCGAGCTGGGTATTGTTCCCGGCACCACGGTCACAGCCCTCAGAACCAGTGTCTCCAGATGAGGCCAGTATTGATTGTCCCTGAGCGGCCGCCTGCTCCAGAATTTGATTTTCAGCAGCTATCGTGCCTTGATCTTGATCGGGTTCACAGATTCCGTAGGAAATAGATACAACGCTTGTCTTATCGGCAGTAACTATTGCATTCAAGACATCAATAAATCCTGAGCTTGTGCTCGGACCAGTGTATACCTGAATACTTGCACCAGGAGCCAACCCGATGGCTGTCTCAATGTCAAGTTCGGCCTCGGCATTGTAGACTGTGGCACCACCATCTACCAGGTTGTTGGTAACAGGTGTGGAAACTCCAAAGCAAGACTCATACTGAGAAATATCTGCCGGATAGTAATTTACTAGTTCGAAGATGCCTATTGACTGTCCGGCTCCCGGAAGTTGCCCAGCAGGGATCGTTGAGCTGGAGAACCCATAATGATCAAATAGCTGATCAGTCGTGTAGGATGAATTAGCGCTAGCTGTTGACGAGGCCAAGTTACATGGCGCAAATGGCGATGCCGTGGGGGGATTTATCAATCGCGGCGATGCCTGAGTGGTCTTGTCGAGGGGTTGCGGTACTGCTGCCCCATCGAGCCCGATTACGGCTTCAACAAAAGGTTTTATTGCAGCTGGAATCGTGGCTGCTGAAGTATTGATATAAGACATAGAACCATTACTCAGCCTGATCTGAGTAATTGGGGTTCCAAAGAAACTCTCTGCAGTTGCCGCGTCAGCCGAAATGGGCATTAGAAGTGAGTTAGAGGAAACCTGGCCAACTGAAAAGCCATTTTGGGTCAGGTAACGTGAAACCTGGGCAACGATTTGAGGCGGTGGAGCAAATCGTTGAGCGAACTGTGTGGCAGAGAGATAGTGATGGTAATCAGGGCTTGCCGGATTATAGACGTTTTGAAGTAGCTGGTTGAGTTCTTCACGCTGGCTTGGAAGAAGGGCGAGATCTAGATTGAGTTGGGTTGAGGATGCTAACGGAGCGACCTTTCTGGCCCCATGGGGAAGCAACGGAACCGACGAGGTAAAACGCGGGTCTGCGGGATTGAGAGTTCCATGTATTTGCGGTCTGATAGTGTTGGAAGTACCTGGCGCCTGGGTGATTGATCTACTTTGACTTGTGGCCCCCGATGAAATCGGGGTGGCCGAGATCAAGAACATGCACGCAAGAGTCGTCACCATGGCCATTCGAACAAATCTGCGTAAAATACCAAGTTTTCGGTAAAAATCTCTCGACATCAAAGCCTCCGACCCTGACGGACCCAACATGGAAGGAAGGTCCCAACTGGACAATAAACTATAGCCAAATGAGGCTAAATGCTAGTCAATTCGAGATTGACCACGTCAGGCCGATTTGGGTAGGCACCTTAGACGTTTGTGACCACCTGATAGTGAAGTGTTGAGTTTCCCGCGATAAGCTAGAACGTCGTGGAATTGCCCAACTCCAGAACTCGTAAATACACGATTTGGACCTTGGGCTGCCAGATGAATCTGAATGACTCTGAGAGAATTGCCGGGGTACTTGAGGCCCGCAACATGACCCAGACTGACGATCTGGATGAGGCCGACGTGGTCGTGTTCAATACCTGTTGCATACGAGAGAACGCTGATAACAAGTTTTATGGGCAGTTGAGCCGACTCAAACCGCTCAAGGCTTCTCGTCCTGGCCTTCAGATTGCGGTTGGGGGATGTCTGGCACAAAAGGACCGGGCCGAAATTATCGCCCGGGCCCCATATGTCGACGTTGTCTTTGGAACCCACAATCTTGGGAGGGTCGCCGACCTGCTAGATCAGGCTCTGGCTCAAGGTACTAGCGTGGTTGAAGTATTGGACGCAGTGGAAGACGGAGGTGAGCCGATCTTTAGCACCCCGGTCGTGCGCGAGAGCCAACACAGCTCTTGGGTGACCATACAAGTTGGGTGTAACAATTCGTGTGCGTTTTGCATCGTCCCCCAGGTGAGGGGAGGGGAGATTTCTCGGCCCATTGATGAGATAGGGCGTGAGGTCCAGGGTTTAGCCAAGAGTGGAGTTTCGGAGATAACCCTACTGGGTCAAAACGTGAACTCCTATGGGCGGGATATAACACGGCGATCACCGCTCTTTAGTAACCTTTTAGAGCAGGTAAGCAATATCGACGGGATCAGAAGGGTTCGATTCACAAGTCCTCACCCCAAGGACTTTCGAGTCGACACCGCCAGGGCAATGGCTGACTTGGGTCCGGTATGTGAGCATCTCCACCTCCCCCTGCAGTCTGGGAGCGACTCAGTACTCGCGGCGATGCGCAGAGGATACAGCGCCCGTAAATTTTTGGAAAAGGTTACCATGGCCCGCGCCTCGATCGACGACCTGGCAATTACTACAGATATTATTGTCGGCTTTCCCGGGGAGACCGACGCAGATTTTGAGGCCACACTCCAGGTGGCCAGTGAAGTTGGTTTTGACGGGGCTTTCACGTTTATTTTCTCCCCCCGGCCTGGTACTCGGGCATTTGACATGGTTGGCGACTTTGTCGATCCCGACGTAGTCAGTGAGCGATTTGAGCGCCTAAAGGTAGTAATAGATCGGTCTGCCCTCCAAAGACACCAGGCTAGAGTTGGAAGACTCGAAGAGGTTCTTGTCGACGGTGTAAGCAAAAAGGACCAATCAAAGCTCTCGGGAAGAACCCGCCAGAACAAGTTGGTACATATTTCATTCAATGGTTTCGAGGAGGAACTAATTGGACGCTACGCCCAGGTGGCCATTGATTCGGCGGCCCCTCACTTTCTTCGAGGGACCCTGGTCTCACTTGAGCCGCCTCAACGGGCGAGGCGGTCGCTACCGGTGTTAGTTGGTTAGCGACCTGAATCTTCCGTCAGGATCGGTTGGGAAAGTTTCCAAGATCGCAATCGTGGGCCCTACGGCCACGGGTAAGTCGTCGCTGGCCCTTGAGGTGGCCGAGATTCTAAACACCCAGGCTGGGCTCTTTGAGATAGTTTCGGCGGACTCAATGTGTGTGTATCGCCACATGAACATCGGCACTGCTAAAGTCAGTACTCACGACCAAACTAGAATTCCACATCACATCATCGACGTGATTGACCCGGACCAAGAGTATTCGGTAAGCCAGTATCAGCAGTTGGCCAAAGCGTCCATTATAGAGATCGAAAGCCGCATGGGCAACGTTATCGTGGTTGGAGGCACCGGGCTTTACGTGAGGTCTGTTGTTGATCCCCTCGAGATCCCTGGGCGGTGGCCACTGATCCGAACCGAGTTAGAAGACGAGTTGGTTACCTCGGGAGAGGCCCGACTGTACACTCGTCTCAAACAGGCAGATCCCCTTGCGGCAAGCCGTATTGAACCCACCAACTCTCGACGAGTGATCAGGGCTCTCGAAGTGGTCATGGGGGCGGGCAGGCCGTTTTCATCTTTTGGTCCCGGACTTGAGACTTATATGGACTCTGAGTTTTTGCAGATCGGGTTGGATTTGTCCAACGAAGAACTGGACCGAAGGATCGAGGGTCGCCTTGATCAACAGCTCAGAGACGGCTTTGTAGAAGAGGTCGCTCAAATTCGGGCGCAGGGTTTTGAGTTTTCTCGGACCGCCCTGAAGGCCTTGGGTTATAGTGAGATATGTGGGGTTTTGTCGAACAAGACCTCACTTGAGCAGGCCAGAGAGGCCATTTTGAACAAGACCAAGAAGTTTGCCCGGCGTCAACGAAAGTGGTTTAGGAGAGACCCCAGAATTTGTTGGCTCGTTGGTAGCTATTCTAGTGCCCAGGTGAGCAACGAGTTATTAAAGGCCCAAGCAACTCAGTGTGAGGGGTCCTAGTACGGTGGCCCAAGAAACCTTTTTCAAAGTAGTAGGCCAGGGAAATGACTTTCTGATTTTCTTGGACGAGACAGGTACGTGGGAGCCTAGCCCGCAAGTAACTCGCTGGCTGTGCGACCGCAACTTCGGGATCGGGGCCGACGGGCTTATAGTTGCCCGGAGACCCGAGTCCCACCAAGACTGGAGCCGACCATATGAGATCTCCGCTGTTATGGACCTCTATAATCAAGACGGGTCTAAGGCCGAGATTAGTGGTAACGGGATAAGGTGTCTGGGCAAGGTACTGTGGGACAACCGGTGGGCGGAGGGAGATGCTATATTGGTTCAGGCAACAAGTGGAGTACGAAAGTTGGTCCTTGACAAGGTGGTTGACGCGACCACTAGTGTCGTTTCAGTCGAGATGGGAGAAATCTCCTCGGTAGCGCCCGTAGATGTGTCGTCTTTGAGCTGGCTTGAACCTGAGGTGGCCGAGAATATCTCACATGCCCTGTCTGCATCAATTGGAAATCCACATCTGGTCTTATTGGTTGATCGCCTTGAGGAGTTCCCGGTGGGCAAAGTCGGGGAACTAGCCCAGAGTAATTTTCGCGGGGGAATAAACGTGGAAGCAATAAGCAACCAAGAGCCAATAACCAGTAACTATATTGAAAGTTCACGCCAATACAGTAAAGGTTTAGACTGGGAAACACGTCGAATATTTCTCAGGGTGTTTGAACGCGGAGTTGGCTTGACCTTGGCTTGTGGATCGGGGAGTTGTGTAGCAGCCTATGCGGCCCGTGAGTTCGGACTGTGTGATGACCGGGTTGTTGTAAGCAACCCCGGAGGTGAACTTGGAGTTTGCCTGCAAACATCCAGCGCAAGTCTTTCCGGTCCGGTAAGTCTGGTCGGTAAGATTGCTCTGGAGATACCTGCGATACAGTGAGTAACTTGAGGCCTAACTCATATATCCGTCGGGCAGGTCCTTTGAGCTTGTGACGTTAATCGACCGGAGTTTCTCGGAAAAAATTCTCCTAGTTGGAGTTGGCAGTCCCGGCCTATGTCTTGACGAAGTTGACTATAGCTTGGACGAACTTACCTTGTTGGTGGAAACCGCCGGGGCCAAGGCCGTGGGGAGGTTGATACAACGACGTGAGCGGCCTGACCCTGGTTACTATCTGGGCAAAGGAAAATTAGCCGAATTGGTCAGGATGTCTTACGAACTAGACGTAGACACGGTGGTCTTTGACGATAACCTCACACCAGCTCAGACCCGTAACCTAACTGCCAAGCTCGGAAGGACGGCTATTGACAGGACGGCAGTTATTCTGGACATTTTTGCCCAGAACGCCACAAGTCTTGAGGGCAAGGCCCAAGTTGAACTGGCACTACTGAAGTATCGCCTGCCCCACCTACGCGGGAAAGGAACTTCGCTCAGTCAGCAGGCCGGAGGGATCGGAACTCGGGGCCCGGGTGAGACAAAACTTGAAACAGATCGAAGAAGGCTGGTTCAGAGAATTGTAAAGCTTGAACGAGAACTAGAAGAGTTGGGGAAGACAAGGACCACCCAAAGACGCTCGCGGCGGCGGGGACCAGCGGATATGGTATCAATTGTTGGTTACACCAACGCTGGAAAGTCCTCAATCCTCAACGTGGTTACCAACGCCGGAGTTCAAACTGACTCGAGACTTTTTGCAACCCTTGACCCTCGGGTGAGAAAACGGTACCTTCCCTCAGGGAACGAAGTATTAATTTCTGACACGGTCGGATTTGTAAGCAAGCTTCCTCACCAGTTAGTTCAGGCATTTCACTCAACGTTAGAGGTGATAGCAGAGTCAAACCTCCTCGTGCACTTGGTTGACGGGTCCGATATGAACTACTCGGCGAAGATCGATTCAGTTGACAGGGTTCTAGCCGAGATTGGAAGCCACGAAATTGATCAAGTACTTGTATTCAACAAGATAGATAGAATTTCTCTGGAAGAAAGAGAAAAACTACGCGACAACTTTCCGAAGTCGATACTTGTGTCGGCGAGATCGGGTGAAGGAATAGCAGATATGATAAAAATAATCGATAACATTTTGAGAGAAGGAAGCCTTGGTGGACGGGTTACTACTTCCTGAGTACCCATACGCTAGGTTGAACGAACTCAAAGCGGAGGCTTCGCTTTACAAAGGTGGCCTGGTTGATCTGTCAATTGGGACGCCGTGTGACAGCGCTCCGAGCTTTATTGGAGACCACCTTGCAAAGCTTGAACTTATCCGAGGATACCCTCCCTCATTAGGGACCGCTGAGTTCCTGAACTCGGCCCGTGGATGGTTTGCCAGGGCGTTTGGAGTTGAACTTGGTGATAATGAACTGGCAGCATGCGTTGGGACAAAAGAGATGGTTGCTAGTCTGCCCCACTTTCTCCGCTTGCGAAACCCGGAGAAGGACACGGTCTTATTCCCTGGTTTGTCATACCCAACATATGAGATGGGTGCCATATTCGCAGGATGTCGTCCGGTTAGGGTTAATGCAACCGCCGACCACAGGATGGATTTTGAATCTATATCGAGGGAGGATATTGAACGGGCCTTGCTTATATGGATAAATTCACCTGGCAATCCGGTGGGCCAGCTTGAAAAGCTAGACGAGGCATATGAGTGGGCCTCAACCAACAACGTGGTGGTGGCCAGTGACGAGTGCTACTCTCCATTTACGTACTCGAAAAGTCCAGCATCAATCCTCCAGTTTGGCCGGACGAATGCACTTGCAGTCCACTCGCTATCGAAGAGGTCAAACCTAGCTGGAGCTCGTGTGGGATTTTATTGCGGAGATAGCGACTTGGTTTCGTACCTGTCTTTGCTCCGAATGCATTCGGGGCTCATGGTAGCAGGCCCTATCCAAAAAGCTGCTTCCTTGGCCTATGAGGATGAATCTCATGTAAACATCCAGCGGGATCGCTACAGAGATCGTCTCGCCAACTTAGTAGAGTCATTTGGGAAACTCGGGTGCCAGGCGAACCTGCCCGATGGTGGACTCTACGTGTGGGCCGAGATCCCGTCAGAGTTCCCCAATTCGTGGGCTTTTGTGGCGCGGCTGGCTCGAGAGTTCGGTGTACTGGTCAGTCCCGGAGACCTCTATGGGCCTTTAGGGGCAAGATACGTGAGAGTTGCGGCCGTACAGCCTGACGAAGTAATTGAATCTATTAGCGGGAGAATTGAGAGTTGGGCTTAGGGAGCACCTAGACTCAACTGATTAGGGTCATTAGATATTGGTCCGAGTAGTACGGTCAAGATTGCCGAGAAAAGTGGCGATCGCTGCTGGGAGATCCAGGTGTCAAGGGTCGTACGTGCGTTTATCTCACTAATTGGGGCAAGAGGATTGGCCAGGAGGCGTTGGGCTTTTAGTTGGGACACGGTTGATTGGAACTGCAAGAAGTTGTTGGTGTCAGTTGCAGAGTAGCCTAACCGGGTTACCTCATAGTTCCCTGGGCCGGTGGGATCAATGTAGACAAGCTCGCCGGAACCGTCTGGGAAACGGACTACCTTGGAGATTGTTGCCGTCCCAGATACCTCAACGGGTTGATATGTAACGCCTGGAACATTTGAGAACATTACTAAAGTCTGTTGGCTTAAGTTGTTGTGGGGGATTGTGTCGGTCGAGCGTGCGGCCATTTCAAATGAGTGTGTGCCAAAGTTATACTGGTATGCGAACTGGTCACCGTTAGTGGCTATTGGCCAAGAGACATCTAAGTAGTTTATTCGAGACGGATAAAGTGGTCCGTTCTGAAGTCTCTTCTTCCCGGGAGGTGGAGGCTCAAAGACTCCCCACCCGTTCATACATGCCCGAATTGTCGAGCCACAGTTTTCTTTCCAGGTCCAAAATGTCGATCCCACCAGACTGTCTTGTTGGGCTTGAACCATATTGGCCAAGATCGTTGAGTCACGGTTTGGTGAGTCACCAAACTCAGTTACAAACAGGGCAGCATGAAGTGCAGTAGCGGTACCCATGGCGCTTTGATATCCAAATTGATACGACGGGGGATAGGTGCCAACAGCCCCCGGAGAAGTGTCTGCGGTAAATACGTGGGTATAGATATGGGGTGAGTAAACCAGGTTTGGGTATCCAGAAAATGGGGCATCAAGTTGAGGGGAAAAGTCAACCAGATTGTTATACCCGGTGGGTTCAAAGAAAATAAGCTGTCGCTTTACGTTAGCCAGCTTTGGATACGAGCAAGTCTGTCCGCCGGTCAACAGAGGTTGCAGGGGGATCACTGGGGAGGTCGTGGCCTGACTAGTCAACGTATTGGTAGGCGAGGGATGATTTGACGGGCAGGTGGAAAGTGAGTCGCGAGTTCCCGTCAAGGCCTCAATAGCCCGCCGGTAGAAGGGATAGAGCTGGTTGTCAGAAAACTGATAGAGGTTCGATACAGGTATGGCTGACGACGCCAAGGCACCTGGCAAGGGTTCGTTCATCAGCTCATAGCCCACCACGTCGGGATTGGTATCAAAGTCTCGGGCCAAAAATGCTAGGGCCCCAATATAGTGATCTTGTAGCCCGATCCCCGGGGCCTGGCCCTGAGGGATTTGCTTTCCGTTTTCACCAATTGAGTCGTTCGTCCAGAAATTCTCAAAGGCCTGGGCCATTGCCGGATTTAGCTCATTTTGGCCCAAGAGGGCACAGGAAGGTTTCCCGTTGGTTATAGTCGCCCATTGTGGTGCACCGTCTTGGCCATTGGAGGTTGAACAACCAGGGGGGTTAGGGACATTCCTTGATACGTCTACAAGGAATCTTGAGTACTGGTCTTGGTGCATGTCGAGTAGGACATAAATTCCTTGTTGACTGGCCCAGTTGACCACCTGGGAGATTCGTGCCAGATACGCCCTAGAGTACTTTCCTGGACTTGGCTCTAGAAGACTCCAACTAAGAGTCAGTCGAACTATGTTAAATCCGAAATTGCGCATTTGGGCGAAGTCATTTTCGGAAGAGGCCGATACCGATTGTTTGAGGGCTGGCAGATTGGCCTGTACCTCGCATAGCGGGGGATCAGGTGCTAGCCCGTTGTCAACGGGACACCGCCCCTGGTAAGCACTCGTGGAGATTGGATAGTTTGGCCTCGGTGAGTTCGCCCCCCGGTAGTCTTGGTCTTCAAACCCACTTGCAGCGACTCCTCTGAGAATTACTCTTCGTCCGTGGCTGTCGACTATATAGGCCATACCGACTTTTGGGTGATGTACACTAAGCCATCCGAGTTGACCGGAGATGCTCAGGTTACCAGGGAGCCCCGGACCAATCTGAGCTGGTTGATTAGATGCACATCCAGAGATAAGAGTGGCAACTAGTCCTGCCAATATTGCCAGTTTTGAGGAGCCAGAAATAACCGTTTTGGACACTGGGGCAGTATAGTGTTTAGTCTTACCCCGTTTCAATGGTGGATGAAAGGTAGTACACGTGGCCGTATTGCACGAGCAGATAGAAGAACTTTGGACCTCCCGAGAGAACCTTAGTCCTAAAGACTCCGAGGCCAAAGAGACCGTGGAGACGGTCATAGAAATGCTCGACACCGGACAGCTACGAGTTGCCCAGGTTGATCCTGATAGCAACCAGGTGACTGTGAACGAGTGGGTAAAAAAGGCAATCTTGTTACTGTTTAAGGTCCGGGGATTGGAGACCTCTAAAGCTGGCCCCCTTGAATTCTTGGACAAAATTCCCTTAAAAGGTAATTTTGAGGGTTCTTCCGTTAGGGTCGTACCAGGCGGCATGGCCCGGTGGGGTTCCTATCTTGCCCCTGGGGTGGTGTTGATGCCAAGTTACGTAAATATCGGGGCACGGGTTGAAGAGAATACCATGATTGATACCTGGGCAACCGTGGGATCATGTGCTCAGATTGGGAAAAATGTTCATATCTCCGGCGGAGTGGGAATAGGTGGGGTGTTAGAGCCTCCTCAAGCCCGACCGGTCGTTGTGGAAGATGATGTAATGATTGCGTCCAGGTGCATGATCACCGAAGGTGCTCGCGTTGGTACCGGGGCAGTTGTTGGGGCCGGGGTTATTCTCAATCCCTCGATTCCAGTAGTGGACTGCGAAAGTGGACAGGAGATATCGAGGGGGGAGATTCCTCCATGGTGCGTCGCGGTAGGTGCCTCACGCCAGAGAGAATATCCTGGAGGGATGTTTTATCTACCTTGTGTTCTTATAATTAGAAGACTCAATGAAGGTGAACGACACGATAAGTCCCAACTCAACAGCATCCTCCGAGAGCACTCGGTAGCAATTTAATTTGGTTATCTAAGGTGACCACACAAGGGCTAGTAGAGCTAACTGCCAAGCTCATGGCGATTCCTTCGGTGAGTCGCAATGAGGTGGAGATAGCTGACTGGACCCAGCAGTTCCTGTCCAACTTGCCCTGGCTGGAGGTAACTAGGTTCAAGAACTCGATAATAGCCCGGACAATGCTCGGAAGGAGTGAGCGGGTACTCATGGCTGGCCATCTTGATACGGTTCCGCCAGCCGGGAACGAGCAACCGGTTGTTGATGACTCGGGGCTTTTCGGACTCGGGAGCTGTGACATGAAAGGTGGACTTGCGGTAATGCTGTTACTTGCCAAGACCCACCCTAAACCTGGCCGAGACTTGACGTTTATACTTTACTCTGGCGAGGAAATTGAGCGATCAGCTAACGAGTTGCGAATGCTCGCCGAAAAACACCGGGACCTTCTTGAATGTGATGTTGCGATCCTATGTGAGCCCACTAACTCCCGGGTCGAGGCTGGATGCCAGGGGTCGATACGTATGCAGGTAATTATTAGAGGGACAAGAGCTCATAGCGCAAGGCCGTGGATGGGTAAAAATGCAATCCATCTTGCTGCGCCGCTGATCAGCCTACTTGGCCACGAGGATCTACACCGAGTCCCGATTGATGGATGTGAGTTTATTGAGACCTCTCAGGCGGTTGGAATCCAAGGAGGAGTAGCCGGCAACGTCGTTCCTGACGAAGTCCGGGTAACCATAAATTCCCGGTTTGCTCCAGATAAGACCTTAGATCAAGCAATCGAGCTACTTAGGTCCAGATTTATCTCATCCTTTCAGCCTGGCGATATCGTGGAGGTAAGCGTGGAAGACGCCACACCAGGGGCACCGCCCAACCTTTCAAACCCTCTCTTGAAGGAGTTGGTTGAGATTTCCAGTCAAGATCCGGTGGCGAAGTTGGGGCTGACGGATGTGTCCCTCTTTGCCGAATTGGGTATTGCGGCAACTAACTTTGGTCCCGGTGATTCCGGGTTGGCTCATAGTCCTCAAGAGAGGGTCGAAAACGATGATCTCTTCAAATCTCATGAGTGTCTTAGTAAGTTTATAGACCCAACTTAGGTGTCAAGTATCTACTCGTGTCGAGTTTCCGCTTTTGGTGCATTTTGCTAGCATTGGCCAATGGATAATAGCGCAACTGCAATTGAGTCCGGCGATCTAGCCCCCGACTTTGAGCTGACAAGTGTTGGAGGAAGCAAGATTAGACTGTCTAATTTTCGGGGTGAGAAACACGTAGTACTCGTATTCTTCCCGTTTTCTTTCACGGGAGTATGCGAAGGCGAGTTGTGTGCCTTACAGGAGGACTACTCCAAATTCGAATCAGCAAACTCACAGATTATTGGAGTTTCGTGCGACAGTACCTTTGCACAGGCAAGGTGGACCCAGGATAAGGGATTTCCTTTTCCTCTGGTTTCGGATTTTTGGCCACACGGCCAAGTCTCCCGGAGTTATGGGGTTTTCAATGAAAAGTTGGGTTGTGCAAATAGAACAACTTTCATAATTGACCTGAAAGGTCTTGTTGCCGGAATGATCTGTTCAGATGACATCGGTAGCCCCCGCGAGCGCGCAGACTACGAGGCAGCGATTGCCGCGCTTTAGACTTTTCTAAGGACGCTTACCACCTTTCCGTAGATGGTGACGTCCTCAGCGTTCAATATAATATCTTCGAACAGTTCATTAGCAGGCTTGAGTATGACCTGTCTTTCCCTTGGGTAATAGTACTTTACCGTTCCCTCGATGGCCTCTTGGCCAGCGATTCCAGCAACTATTAGATCGCCTTTTTCAGCAGTCGGTTGCTTACGTACTACCACTAAATCGCCGTCAAAAATTCCTGCCTCAATCATTGATTCACCGCGCACCCTGAGCATGAACATCTCTCCCTTTCCCGTGAGCTGTTCAGGAACGTTCATATAATCTTCTATATTCTCGTTAGCTAGTAGGTTTAGGCCAGCTGCAACGTCACCAATCAAGGGAATGTTATGTTGAGATCGTTGCCGGACAGGCATCCCAGTCTCGGGATTTGCAACTACCTCTAATGCTCGTGGCTTGGTAGGGTCTCGTGCTATAAGACCCTGTTTTTCTAGGACCGCCAGATGACTGTGAACTGTGGATGGAGAAGCTAGTCCCACGGCTTCACCGATCTCTCTAACCGAGGGGGGGTAGCCCTTCTGTTCAACCGATTTGACGATAAAGTCAAGAATTAGTTTTCGCTTACCCTTTAGGGTTCCAGGATCCACTTGCTTTACTACCTCCTATAGATGTCGTAGGTGTCATATAAAACATACGTATGACGAACAAAAGTTCCTTTCTAAGACTAGCGCAACTTGCAGGAAAAACAAACAATTGTTCGATAAAGGATTGAAAGAGAACAAATGTTCGTATACACTTTAAGACAAAGGAGGCATTAGTGATGAGAAAATACAAGGTCCAAATCGGAGCATCGAGCCGAGTGGAAAATTATGGCAGATATTATAGCGATAGCTCGCATATTCCAAATCCGGCGAGTGACTCGCGCTCGCCAAGAAGCCTGGTCTTGTTAGTGGCGTCGCTAGTCATGGTAGCAGCCCTGGTAATCATGCCGAGTTTTCTAGAGAGACCGTCAAGCGCGTCGGCCATGGCACGAGTCAACCAATACGCTGTTGTCGAGCCCGGTGGGACACTCTGGTCAATTGTCGAGCAACACTATCCAAATAATGACCCCAGGCCAATAGTTGATGAGATAGCCCGCTCTATTGGGTCTTCAGTCGTCTATGTAGGCGAGAGGATCCCACTTCCAAGTACCTAGTGGTTAGCACGAGTGGCGTGATGGGCTCGGTATTGTTTGAGATCTCGATTTCCCATAGAGATAGGTTGAACATTAGCGTTTTATCCGTGAGATGCCCTTCGTGTGAATCCAATGATGACAGGGTTATCGATTCGCGTTCCTGCGAGGAAGGATCTGCGATTCGGAGAAGACGAGAATGCACTCAGTGTCTAAATCGATTTACAACTTTCGAACGGATTGATGACTACGTTTGTACTATTGAGAAGCGATCAGGATCTAGAGAAGCCTTTAGTCGAGACAAGATCATTGCAGGAGTACTCGCCGCCGCAAAGAACCGACCGGTCGAGCTACACCAGATCGAAGAGTTGGCAAGTGAGATCGAAGAGTCAATTCGTGAACTAAATCAACCAGTTTCCAGTCAAGCTATTGGAGTTCGTGTGCTTGAAAAGTTACGGGAGATCGACGACGTAGCTTCGGTGAGATTTTCTAGTGTGTACAATGATTTTTCCGATGCGTCTGATTTTGAGCGAGAAGTCGATTTACTGAGCCGAGAATAGGATTTTCCCGGAGGTTCCCTCACGTGTCGTTCGAGCTAAATTGCTAAATGAGATATCTCAGGCTGGCTGAACAACGTAGGCCACGACATTGGCCAATCCGCTTGAGTGGATTGCTTCGGCCGCTGCATGGCTTAGGTCGAGCACCCTTCCGGCCGCATAGGGTCCTCTATCGTTGACTTCAACAAGTACCCCGTAAGGTCCTGAGGTCACTAAAAGCATGGTTCCAAATGGAAGATTTGGACTTGCACACGTCCAACCGTTTTCGTCATAGATTGCACCACTTGCGGTTCTGAGTCCGTCAAAGCCTGGGCCATACCAGGAAGCCACGCCAGTTACCGTTGCTCCAGTTTCGACTAGCCCCGCACTAGCAAGTTGAGAGGGAAGTAGTGGTCCAAAGGGGTATTTTCCTTGAAGCGACTGCTGTGCTTCGGTTGCAGACAAGGCAGAGTTTCCTGGCAGAGCACCACCACTTGCGGCGCTAGCTTGAATTTGTTGTTCGAGGGCACTTTGAGATTGCTGATAGGCAATTGCCTGGGCACGGATCTCCTGTTCGCTGAGTGACAGGTTGGGATCGTACCCTACCGTGGCCTCTAGTTGTTGACGAACTTTAGTTAGGGCCGAGTTGAGAGTTCCAAGTGCCTGATAGTCTGCAAGTTGGGTAGCCGTGTCGGAGGCGGCCTTGGTTTCGTCTTGATGAATAGTATTTACAATGTCTTGTTGGCGGCGCAAGACTACGTCGGTGTAATAGTGGGGGACCGGTGACGGTGCAAGAAGGTCCAGGGTATTAATATTTTGACCACCTGAGATATACGCGTCAACAGCATCTTGACGCATGACCTGATCTGCCTGTTTTAGTTCTAGAGTGTCAACAGCCTTTCGTATTTGGTCTACTGCTAGCTGTTCTTCCACTTTTTGAAGTTGGTCGGTCAACCTGGCAATTTCAAGGACCATTGGTTCATCACTCGACTGAATTGAATTTATAGTGCTCGCGATTTGAGGCGATGGGCTTACTGTCGGCTGGGCAGGGGTTGTCGAGGAGGTAGTCGCAACAACGTTGTCATGGGCAATTTTATCAATGTGTCCAACTTGGCTTTGAGTACCTTCCGACAATGCCTTGGCTACTTGGCCGCTTTGTAGGCCAAGACATGTCGCGGTAAAAGTTACGCAAACTAGAACGACAACAGAGAGCTTTGCACGCAAGCTGCCCAATAGTGCGCTCTTGTGTGTCACTAGCAAAAGTTGCTCCTTTGAATCCAAGTGAATTGCTCTAGGAATACTTTTCACGCACAATTACGGTTTGTGCGAGTTGAAAATACACGCTTTGGCCTCCCTGGTCCCGACAAAGACTCCCGGTGCCCTGAGTCAGACAGTTTATGACAAGACAGCCTAGGCGTCCAAGAAACTAGAAAAAAATACCAACACAGGTGTCATTAGACCAGGTCGCTCCGGAAAGACCTCACCGGCGAGGCATGAGTTCACACGGCCCGTTGGCCCGAGGTGGCTGAGATGTCAAAGTATTGTGGAATCATGATCCCAATTGACGACGACGTCCCAAGGCGAGTTCTTGCCATTTATGCACACCCCGACGATTGCGAGGTTGCCTGTGGTGGGACGATTGCTAGCTGGAAACGTCAAGGTGCACACGTCGAGGTCGCAGTTCTCACTTCAGGTGACAAGGGTACAAGTGATGACCAGCTCGACTCTAGAAGCCTGGTTCAACATCGAAAGGCCGAGATGGAGCGCTCGTCGGAAATTTTATGCATCAATTATCGCCACTTCTTTGACCTTCCAGACGGGAGCCTCAGTGCCGGTGACGTTGAACTTGAAACTTTAGTGGTATCTCTCCTAAGGCGAGTTCGTCCAGACACGGTAGTGTGTCCCGACCCGAGCGCTCTTTTCTTTGGTCAAAGATATATAAATCACCGAGACCATCGGGTCGTCGGGGAGTTAGTGGTAGATGCCTGTTCCTTTGGGGCGTGTCTACCAAAATACTTCCCTGAACTTGGTGTCGCACACCAAGTCGACACTTTATTTCTTTCAGCCAGTCTCGATCCTGACACGGGGATAGACATTTCTGACACGCTAGATCAAAAGATTGAGGCCCTCAAAGCTCACAAGAGTCAGCTTGGGAACTCCTTTGAATGGGTCCAGGAATCTGTCGAGGCCAGAGCCAGGCATGCTGGCACTCAGGTGGGCGTGAAATATGCCGAGCTCTTTAGAAAGTTTTATTTTGGATAGGCCTATCAGGTAGTTAGACATGCCAAAGGTTTCTCGCCAAATCGTGCATGTTGACATGGACTGCTTTTTTGCGTCCGTTGAGATACTTGATAATCCCGAACTCATGAACCTACCGATAATCGTTGGTGGTCCGAGTCACCGAGGTGTGGTGGCATCTTGCTCATATATTGCCAGGGCTTACGGGATAAGGTCAGCAATGCCAATCTCGGAAGCTCTTTCACTCTGCCCCACTGTCCGCGTGCTAGGTGTTCGACATGACCGCTACCGCGAGATCTCCCAAAAGGTCATGTCCATGCTGGATAATTTTAGCTCAACCGTGCAGCAGGTTGGGCTTGATGAGGCCTACCTAGACATCTCGTCATCGTGGAGATCCAGTAGTGCAATTTTGGATCTTGCCGGAGAGATTCGGGACAAGATCTGCAGGGAAACCCAGATCATGTGCAGCGTGGGCATAGGAAGTTCAAAACTTATCGCTAAATTGGCATCAAAGAAGGCCAAGCCTCGGGCCTATATGGGTATTGTATCGGGATCTAGGGTTCCCGTGGTTCAAGACGGACCCGGCATTGTATCTATTCCCAGATATATGGATGCCGATTTTCTAAGGCAGCACTCAATTGATGAACTCCCTGGAATAGGACCGGCTACATTGCGCAAACTCAACGACCTAGGGATTAGATCAATTGACGACCTCAATTGGGTGCCCCATGCTTCTCTTAAGACCAGGTTTGGCGAGAACCAAGCCAACCGGATATTGGATCTTTTTAATGGGGTGGATGATAGAGCGGTCGTTCCAAATTCGGCCCCAAAATCAATTAGCTCAGAGGAGACCTTTTCTCAAGACCTTGCTCAACTCTCGGAGTTGACGAAATCCATTGACGGGTGCTCTCAAAGCGTAGCTTCCAGGTTGTATTCGTCTAGGACATGCGCCAAGACGATCACCTTGAAGGTCAAGACCTCGCAATTTAGGGACATTGAGCGCTCTAGAACCCTTGACCACAGGACCTTTGATGCCCGGGAGATTGCTAAAATTGCAGTTGACCTGCTCAAGCCGGTCCTCCCAGAGGGTCCATTTCGACTGCTGGGAGTTTCGGCCAGTAACTTGGGCGAGTCCGGTCAAAACTACCTCCAATTCACCTTTGGTCCATTTGATGGGCCAGATCACGTCAGCGGTCGCCCGCGGCCACCGATCTCAGACCGAAACGACCGGCTAGTGTCGACCCTTGAGGAGATTCGGGCAAAGTATGGGGCCAGGGCACTCATAAGGCGCCATGAGTCGGAAGATCCGACCTTAGGTGACGTCCTCTGATGGCTGAAGCCACCAGCTTCCTGCTGGCCTCTACCAGAGAGCTCTTCTCAGCCAATCCCCT
>DAIDHF010000035.1 GCA_027452005.1 Acidimicrobiales bacterium | reverse complement strand
GGCGCTTGAAGGACCCGTCCAATCCCGTTGCCATCCACTGTACACCTCGGGTGTGACACCCCGGGGCGTCGCCCCGAGCCCCGATTCCCCTTACGGCTGAAGCTGCCAGTCCCCTCGGGGTAACTTGATGGCCTTCCTTATTGAGTCCAATAAGTTGTCAGTGTTAGTCATGTACACCTACCGTGATCTGTCTGAACTTTTCTGCGTCCACGGTGATGAAAACTCCCTCGGCCTCACAACACAAGACCTCGCCGTTCCAGATCGACCCGGTTGCAACAATCTTCCTTCCGACCGGAGGAGATGACATTGCCTGAAAGCGGAGCTCTTTGTATATTGGAGTTGTAGCTCGGAACTTCACGGTTAGTTTCCCCGTCAATCCACCTATACCGGTTGCAATATTTGAGGCCCCTAAAAGGTCGTCGAAAAACTCTGCTAAAACTCCTCCGTGGACACAACCCGGTGGGCCTTGGTGGGCCACTGAAAACTTGACAGTCCCTGAGATTACTCCCTGATCTAATTTGAAACTAACTAATGCACTTTGTGGGTTGAGAGGCCCGACAATTGGACTATAAGGAAAGTAGTTACGGGGGTCTCGGTTGGACGTGTCTGGCTCGACAATCTTTGGTTGCCACTGCGACACGTTCTTGTCTAAGAGTTGCGTGGCCTGGAGCACTAGTTCACTTGCTTGGGCAAAATTAGCCTCGTCGTCAGCCAGGATGAGCTTTTCGATTAATTCCCGAACGCTCTCTGAAAGTCTAAGACGACTCTTGTAGGTGTCTTGTGGCAAGATAAAATTTGCTAACTAGTCATCGAGAATGGTTATTGCTTGTTTTGGACAAGACTTGGCGGCTTTCTCGACTTTTTCTCTTAGGGCCTCAGGCGGGTTTTCATCTAGCACATACAAGAAGTCGTCGTCACGAACCTCAAATACTTCTGGGGCCGCCGCCATGCATAGGGCGTTACTCTCACACACATCAAAATCCACCACAACTCGCATGTAGAACAGGTTATAACTTTAGGCGGTGGACCCGCCAACCCAACGATCCCGCTTGTTGGGTCAGCTAATGACAGGCAAGACTACAGAACAAGGGGGCTTGTAGTTTGGATCATTGGCACCCAGGGCATTTACGACTAGTCCCAGGGTAACCGGGTCATAGATTATCCCAATATGTTCGGTAAAGTCAGTGGAACAGTAATTCTGAACTGTCAGGTTTTGCACGTTTGGGCCAGCCGGGAGGAAGGCGTTTTTGTAGGGGGTTATCACCTCGTCATACTTGGACTCGACGTTCACGTAGGACACCGACGGCGAGGTTCCACCACCCGGCCCAGAATCAAGGTTGGTAATAAAGGTTGACCCGACTTCTTGCTCATCACACGCCGTGCATCCCAAGTCCGAAAACGAGAGACCGGTTGCCTTAGCTAGGTCACTCGCCAAGGTTCCCACCCCACTGGCCGTAGTCCCTTCGTTTGACCCGGCAATTGCGACCATCATGTTTACCTTTGTTGCCCCGCCGAGGTTCTGGATGTAGTACCGCGGCATCATCCCACCCTGAGAGTGTCCAACTATGTCCACCTTGGTGGCCCCGGTCGCCGTTAGGACCTTGTCTACGTAGCTAGCCAGGGTCTGAGCTGACTGAGAGATCTCGCCGGTCCCATATATTGGACCCGGGATGGTCTGACCGTAGTTGAGAGCAAAGACACAGTATCCGGCATTGGCCAACATGGGTGAGAGGGCTTGCCAGGAGAAGGCCGCATTTGCAAAGGTCCCGTGCACGAGTACCACTGGATAGGGGTGAGTGCTCGTGGGCTTACAGTTCCAGATGTTTGACCCAGGGGGGCTTGAGGACGGGGCGATCAACTCCTCTGCTACCCCGTTGGCAAATGTACCAACGGTGTATTGAGTTGTACCCGGAACCGTTTCAGCCGCGGAAGTCGTGGTAGTTGTGGGCAACGAAGACGAGATTGACCCACATGCCGCCAACGAAATTAGACCAATAGCAAGAGGCAGTACCGCCCAGTGTCTTTTAGCTCCCGTCTTGATGACTTGTGACTTGATCATGTTTCCCCCGTCGTGTCATATATAGTTTCCGAGAAACCCGGGACTTGGCATATGCCAGGACTCCCCCGGTTACATCCCCCCGGACACAGAACTTACTCTAGCCAAATTATAGCAAAATTTTTCAAGGTGCGAGAATTTGGAAAAATAGCCTAGTACCACGCCTGATTGGGTAATTAAGAATTACCTCGAAGTAGGACTTTGGCTTGTAAAGAAGAAGGTTAGTGCAGACGAGGTGACAGGGCTAACCGGGGAACTAGCTTGCCAACTAGCTCGTCGAGTTCTTGGGCACATTTGGCCATTATCTCCACGTCACCACCCCCTGGATCTTCAACATCTTCCCAGGGTTCGAGCGCCACCGATTCCAAGGATAGCTCGGCCAGTCGTTGGCCTAAAGAGCCGAGAGTTCCGGCCGGGAGTGATCTGGCCAGCCTGATCAAAGTTCCCGTCTTGTCTGATGCACCTGGAAATTGTCGACGAACGTAACCAACGTGTTCGCCAGCCATACACAAGATCAAGTCGGCATTATCAACGTCTAGCTGAGAGATCTGGTGACTGCGATGAGAGTTCAGCCGGGTGGAAAGGTCCGGCCGGATTACTTCAAGTCCAAGCCTGGTTCGCCACGAGATCGGTTGTCCGTCTACAACGTGCGTTCCCGCCGAGGTGACATTTGCAAAGGGCAACGCGGCCTTGATCATGACCTGTGCCATGGGCGACCTGGCTGCATTGCCTGTACATAGACATAGGATTGTCTTTTCGCTAAGTAGGTCATAGTTGCGCTGGTCTAGTTCATCACGTCTAACGTGTCGATTTTCCTTCTTTGGGGGATCGAAATTAATCGGGGTTCCCGGAAAGCTCAATGTATCGACTTCCTCTGAGTGTCCGAGAACAGCCTCGAACAAGTTAGTGCGCGATCTGGCTCACCAAGATCCCAGAGTGCTTCGGATCGGGCCATGGAAATATGGGAGTAGTTCAACGGCTACCTATCTATCAAAGATTTGCACGGCTTGTAAAAACGTGGAAGTCTGCCAATGTGTTTCCACGTATTGTAGCCACCGACCTAGATGGGACAATTGTCCGGCGAGACGGCACGATCTCTCCACGTACCATAGGGTGCCTCAGGGAACTCCAAAGTCGCGGGGTCCAGGTGGTGTTTGCCACAGGGAGACCTCCGAGATGGTTGTATCCTGCCGTGCGGGCGACCGGGGTTGACTCGCGCGCGATCTGTTCGAATGGGGCTCAGATATTTGATCCGAGAACTTCTGAGGTAGTTGCCGAGGAAACCCTAGATACCTCCGTTTCCTTAGAAATCGCGCGTGACATGCGGGCAACTTTTGAAGATGCCCGCTTTGCCGTTGAGGTAGGTCTTGACTTTGGACATGAACCAGGGTTCGCCCCGGGATGGGACCCCCCGGATGGATCACAGGTTGCAAGCGTGGAGGCCCTCTTGTCACGACCGGTGGTAAAGCTTATGGTTAGGTCTCCCAAGACAGACCCAGATCAACTGTTGCACCAGGCCTATGACATCGTGGGTACGCGGGCCACGGTTACTCGATCGATCGGGATAAGCCTCGTAGAGATTTCCAGGCGCGGCATAAACAAGGCGACCGGCCTTGCCTTTTTGGCCGACCAATTGGAGGTAGCTCCAGATCAGGTACTTGCCTTTGGAGACCAGACAAATGATGCTCCTATGTTTGAGTGGGCCGGAAGGTCAGTCGCCGTGGGCAATGCCCACCAAGACGCCAAAGATAAGGCCGACGAGGTCACACTAGACGTCGAAGACGATGGGGTTGCTGTTGTCCTTGAGCGCCTATTCCTTGAAGGTAACTGAGTTGCGCTACGAGTGGGTAAATATTGAAAAGACATCTTTCCACTCGCCAGGTCGGGCTGTTTTGAGATAGGTTCTTGTACGTGGAACTGCACCCAGAAGTAGAACCCCTGGCATTTTTGCTAGGTCGTTGGAGCGGAGAAGGCACTGGGGAGTACCCAACGATAAAGCCTTTTGCGTTTCGAGAGGAGGTTACCTTCGAACACAATGGAAAGCCCTTCTTGAGCTACTCCCAGAAAACTTGGAGTCTGATTGACGACTCCCCCATGCACTCTGAGACCGGCTATCTTCGACTGGCAGGTCCAGCCCCAAGACGACTTGAGATCGTCCTGGCACACTCGACGGGACTTGTTGAAGTCTCGGAGGGGATCTTGGAACCGGGAAAGATCGAGCTTATCTCCACCAACGTCCACGGAACGTCAACTGCCAAAACCGTAACCGCAATCGGACGATCTATTGTCGTGGCAGAGGATGTCTTCAAGTATCGTCTTAGGATGGCTGCAGGTGGACTTCCGGCCCATCACCACCTGTCTGGAGAACTCCAGCGAGTTTCCGACTAATCACGTAATTTTTCCGAGGTTACCCAACGAGGACCCGGTGAAAGCCCTCCACGTAGCGGTCATCACCCAATCCTTGTGCCTTTGCAAAGCCCGATAGCCAACCTCTAACGCGGCTCTCCATGGCGTTGGGGTCTGGGTGCTGGGACGCATGACACCTGAGAGCCTCAATCTTCTTGTCCATTTCAGTTGTTATGTCTACAAAGGTGTCCATCCGTGGCGAGGCCATCACGTAGATCTCGTCAACCGTCCATGGTTCAAGGCCCTCTTTCTCCAGGAGATCGACATGGGCAAAGGGATTACGGGCATCTGGGTAGATCGCAAACAGGGTCGCCTCCCCTGCTGCTAAGTGGTCGGGGTGACTGGCAGGTAGTCTCTCCCACCAGCGCTCTGGCGACTGACAGATAACCAGATTGGGTCGGACCTGGCGGATAACCCGCGACAGGTCGCGGCGCAGGCCCATGGTGACCTCCAACTCGCCGTCGTGATATTGAAGAAATCTAACGTCATCTACGCCGACTACCTTGGCCGCGGCTCTCTGCTCGGACTCCCTCAGACGGGCCATCTCTTGCCGAGAAACACTCTGATCAAAACCTCCTGCGGCCCCGTCGGTAACGATTGCATAGGTCACCTGAGTACCGTGCGAAGTCCACTTGGCAATGGTCCCAGCCGCCCCAAAGTCAACGTCGTCTGGGTGGGCACTGACCACGAGAACCCGTTCGGGCAAGATGTCAGACTGGTTCATGTTCTGGTATTGCGCTTTCATGATAGAGAATTTTTCTGGAGACCAACGGTAGTCCCCCAGGACCAAAGAAAGGTAATTCTAAACTCCGGACTCTAAATTATAGGATAAATCCCTGCGTATCGGCTATTTCCGATAAATCCGATCAATCAAGTCGACTTTTATCCGGAACTTGGATACGATGGTTTTCAACAGATCTAGAAAGTCAATTTTGACGATCAAAATGCGGATAAATACCAGAAAGGGATAATAAACTATGTCACTAAAACTCGGAGAAGAGGCACCGAATTTCGATGCCGAAACTACGGAAGGAAAGATCAACTTTCACGAGTGGCTGGGGAACTCTTGGGGCGTCCTGTTCTCTCATCCCAAGGACTTCACTCCGGTTTGCACCACAGAACTGGGCTACACGGCCAAACTAAAGCCTGAGTTCGACAAGCGAGGCGTAAAGGTACTCGGCTTATCTGTAGACCCGGTGTCAGATCATAACGAGTGGATAAAGGACATCGAGGAAACTCAGGGTCAAAAGGTGAACTTCCCCATGATTGGCGACGAGAACAAGAAGGTTGCCGAACTCTACGGGATGATCCATCCCCAGTCCCTGGATTCACTAACCGTACGGTCCGTGTTTATTATTGGCCCAGACAAGAAGATCAAGCTCACACTCACCTACCCAGCTTCGACCGGGCGGAACTTTGATGAGATCATCCGAGTGATTGACTCTTTGCAACTAACCGCCAACTACCAGGTCTCCACTCCGGTCAACTGGAAGGACGGCGAAGATGTGGTAATCTCACCGGCCATAGCCGACGAAGATGCCAAGACCAAGTTCCCTAAGGGGTTCAAGACTCTCAAGCCGTACCTGAGGCTGACCCCACAGCCAAATAAGTAGTTCTCCCCGAACTACAAGCCAGCTGGACATACCCCGTGTCCAGCTGGCTATTTTTTTTACCCTTTCTAGGTCCGGGTCAGATACATTGGATACATGAACAGCCTAAATCTTGAGAGTGACTCAACTGGAACAATCCTGACGCTCTCGCTAAATAAGCCCGAATCTCTCAATGCTTTAGACGATGAGATGATCGACGAGCTTTCTCAAGTTCTTGCGAACTTATCAACCAACCGGGAGACTCGGGCTATAGTTCTCACAGGAGTAGGACGGGGATTTTGCTCGGGCCTCAATCTAGCTAGCTTCGGGGGATCCTTAGCTAAGGACGACTCAAGAGGCCGCGTCCAGGCAGGAATGTATTTTCAAAAGCGACTGGCCGAGATCGTACTGGCAATGCGCAGACTCCCAATACCAATCGTGGGAGCAATAAATGGTCCGGCTACCGGTGGCGGACTGGCCCTAGCCTTGGCCTGTGATACCCGGGTCTGTTCGATCAAGGCCAGGTTTAGTGCAGCATTTGTCAAGCTCGGGGTATCGGGCTGCGATATGGGAGTCTCTTATCTGCTCCCCAGAATTGTCGGACCAACTCTAGCCTTTGAGATGATGCTTACCGGTCGAATTATCGACGCCGCCGAGGCCGAAAGATCACGGCTTGTCCTGCGCTGTACATCTCAAGACGACCTACTGGGAGAGGCAAATGGTGTGGCAACCCAGATCGCGTCCAACAGCCCCTTTGGGGTGTGGATGACCAAAGAGGTACTCTGGTCCAATCTGGACGCGACAAGTCTCAGTGGTGCTATTGACCTTGAGAATCGAACCCAAATCTTGGCCCTCCAGACTTCTGACTCAAAAGAGGCGGCAAGTGCCTTTATTCACAAGCGTCCAGCCGAGTATAAAAATACGTAGTTGCTCAGATTTTATGCTACTTGGCAGTTCCCAAGAGCATCGACGAGCAGATCCCAGTTGCTATTAGATCTTGCCCAGACCACACTGAGACCCCCACCATTGCTAGGCCTGATGAAACCCGCTCTAGCCTGCCAACTCCAATCAACTCCGATCCCACCGAGCCCGGGAGGAATCTAAGCGAGAGGTCCGGGTTGGGGTGAGGAACCCACTTGTCGGGATTTGCCCGGGCAACTGGAGGGCCAACACACATGTCGGCCGGGAGACATGACCCTTCGGCTCCAAGATCGGGGTTACTCCAAGGAACCTCAATCGATAAGGCGATCCCAAAGTCACCTGAACCAACAAACCTGGGATCAAGGGTCTCAATGATTGGGATTGAAACTCCACCGGGAGCTTTCCAAGGTCTCCCCAGATCCCGGTCGGAAAAATCTGGTCTGAGTGGCCCTGATGTTTCGATCACGTGGAGAGCGGAGACGTCGGCAAATCCAACCGTTGCCCTGGCACATAACCGCTCGGTCGCGTCGTAGGTGTCGACTGATACCGTGGTGAGAGATCTACCCTGGCTAAGTACGACGACATGTGTCTGACACACGCCAGCCGGGAGGGGTTTCAAGAACCTCAGGTCAACTGACACGGGGGATCTTCCATCGACTATCTGTCTGGCCGCATAGATCGAGGTTGCCCCGACACAACCTCCAAAGCAACCCTCGAAGGCCCCGTGAAACTCACGACCAAGCTTTACCTGTGCCATATTGTCTTGGAGATCTCGGAACTCAAAGAGTTCCACAAAGCTTGGTCGGTTCAAAGAAAGTCACCTACCACGTTGGCTAAAAACTCGGAATCTTCCAAGACCGGTACGTGGCCACAAGTGGAAATCTCCACAACCCTTGATCCGTCAATAAGTGACGAAAACTGCTCTGCATGTGCGAGAGGAATTATCCCGTCCAGAGTCCCCCACACTATCAAAGTATCCAGGCCACAGCGCCCAAGCCGGTCTGCTAGGCGCGGATCATGCATGTAGGGGTTCCAGCCAATTGCCGCGGTAGCTTCCATAGCTGAGAAGAGATGTAACTTTAGTGAATCCGAGTCCACGAACTTGAGAGCGGGCTCTAGCAAGCTGTCTAGCCCATCTCCGTTGGCCAGAGCCAAATCCCACATCTGGTGTTGGGAACCACGAAAAATGTCATATACCCGAGCGCCTTCAACTCTAAGTCCAAAACTATTTATCAAGACCAGTTTTTCATATCGATCCGGAAACCAGGTTCCCAGTTCACAAGCCATCCAACCTCCCAGACTAGATCCCACAAGCGGAACCCGTCCTAGATCGAGTACTTCAATAACCCGACCGAGGAAGTAAATCATGTCCTCTAGTTTTAGAAAGTTATCCAAATGGTCACTCCCCGGAAATCCCGGGATAATTGGGGCTATGACCCGGTACCCACGACTGGCAAGGGCCTCAAAGAACGGGATCTCACCCACTTCGCCAAAGATTGAGTGAAGATATACAACCGGTTTCCCGGAACCGAATTGAAACACCCTTACTGACTTTCCATCTACCGACAAGGTCGTCATACTACTCCTTCCAGGTTGGTCCATTGGGAAACTCGGCCCTGATTTTGGGCATTACCTCACTTGCAAATGTGTACAAGTTCTTCCGGGTCAACTCGCCTGGTAATGTCCCCAGCTGGAACAGCCCCATGAGGTGTCCCGGCCCCAGGTTGTCAATTATTGAACACAGCTTGTCGACAACGGTTGTTGGTGATCCCACTATTGCATAGTCACCATCAACAATCTCTTTCCAACTCGACACTGAGGTCAGAAAACTGGTCTGCGCCTCGGCCATTCGCATGGCCGACCTCGCCGTGGTATATCCGGGGGGAGAGACCTGGATACCATTTAGCAGTCGTCTGGCAAAGTACCAGAGGTGTTCCTCGTACTCACCCCGGGCCACCTGATCGGTCTCGGCTACGTAGATGGGAAGGAGAAGTCCCAGGGCACCAGGATCGGGAGCACGACCGCAATCTAGCCAGCACTTTCTAAAGGTGGCATAGTTCTTTTCAAACACCGACATGTGAAAGAACGGGATCCCTGTATAGGAGTAGCCCTTTTGGGCCACCATTTCCATGGTCTCAATAGACCCGATCCCGGGTATCCAGATCGGCGGGTGGGGATCTTGGTAGGGCCGCGGCCACGGGTTGCAGTACTCAAGTTGGAAGAACTGGCCGTGAAACTCGAACGGTCCTGGCTCGGTCCAGGCGCGCACGATCAAATCTAGGGCCTCTGAGAACCTTGCCCTGGCTTGGGTTGGATTTATCCCAGATGAGTAGTACTCAGGACCACCCCCGACCACCATCCCGGCAATTAGCCGACCCCCGGTTATCACGTCTAGCACGGCGTACTCTTCTGCCACCCTGGTCGGAAGTCCATAGAGAGGGAGAGCGTTACCCACCACGGCAATCTTTGCCCGAGTGGTACGCCGAGCCAACATGGCCGCAAACAGGTTTGGACTTGGCATTAGTCCGTATGCGTTTTGGTGGTGCTCGTTGACTACAAGACCGTCAAAGCCAACCTCCTCGGCATACTCTAGTTCATCTAAATATCGGTTATAGAGAAGATTTCCTTGACCTGGATCAAATAGGCTATTGGGACATGTTATCCAGGCGGTATCAGAGTAAGACTCAGGTAGGTGCGGCCAGGGCATGAGATGGAACGAGTAGAACTCCACGTTTCAAAACGTAGCTAGGTAATATCATCCTGTCAAAGATCACGATCTATTATCCTGTGGTCAAAACGGTGAACTTATCCTGAGTATTTTTCGACAGTTCAAATTCAGGTCTATTGAACTAAACTGCCAACTAAAGTTGACTAAGTGTGACTGATCGTTCGAATTGGCACCTTTTCCCCACGCGGCGTATTACGGTAGGCCTTCAGGACAACTCGTAAACCAACTCGTCTTTTTCTCGACGTACACTTACCCGTTTGGCTAGCCTGAGATGCTCAAGATGGGCAAATGATTCACTGTCAGCCATGGGGCCTAGGCGCTGTGGTCGAAACAGAACCTTTGATACATCTTCAACCCGCATCGACCCGGACTTAGCTAGAGCATTTACTATCTGATTGAGTCGATCGTCATGGTGTTGCTTAATTGTTTCGATTCGACCAGACAGGTTTGAAAACGGATGCCCGTGTGCTGGAAGTACCCGGTCGACGCCTCCCAGTTCTTCTATTCGTCCTAGAGAGTCTAAGAAATAAGATAGCGGATCTGGTCCTCCCCCAACTCCGGGAACATGGGGAGTAATTGTCGGGAGCACGTGGTCGCCTGAGATGAGCAAGCCCAAATCGGGTTGGAAGAGACATAGGTGGTCAAGGGTATGGCCGGGGGTATGGACTGCCTGCCAGACCCTACCGCCCAGCTCAATCTGGTCTGTGTTTTTGACTCTTCTGGCGGGTTGAGGTGGGAGAAATCCCTTTATAAATACTGGCCCGGCAAGTCTCATTGCAAGAGCTTTCGAACGCGAGAGGGGTGGAGCAAGTGGTTTGGAGTTCCATGGTCTTGGAAGTAACCACACAGGCCCCTTCCAGGACTCCCGGTCAAAGTTTTCTACGTAGAACGCACTTTCTAACTTAGCTAACGCCTTCTCTCGCCTAACTTCCCTGTGAGCACGATTAGATCCGTCTAGTTCTAGTAGGGGTTTATCCTTACCGGAGGGGGTCATAGAAGCGGGTTTGTCAGACCTTTCGTATTGATCACCCGTAAATTTCGAATCGTCGTTTCCCAATTGGTCAACCGTGCTTTCACTCGAGCACTCGTGAACACCTGGGGCTAGAACGAGTCGTCCAAAATCTGAATGTGTGACCATCTTGGCCGGTGAGTCTCCAAGTAGTCGTCTCACCCCGCCATAGTGGTCAGGATGTGAGTGAGTAACCACCACCTGGTTAATATCTTGAAGGCGAACTCCAGCCTGCTTCAATCGTGACTTTAGTGCCCGGTAGGAACTTGCAGACGGGAGGCCCGGATCAACTAAGGTTGTGTCCCCGTTCCCGACCAAACAGTAGGTGTTTACGTGGCCTAGGCCGGGCATTGAAATTGGGAGTTGGATTCGGAGAACCCCTGTTGCAATTTCAATGATATCTTCCGAGGCCGGTTCTTGTTCCTGCTTGATATTTGGTCCGTTTCTTAGAATATTTCCGGATATACTAGATTGACTACCCTAGTTAGACCTAGGCTACAAAGATCTTAGACCGATAGTATTTGAGCTCATTGACGCTTTCCTTGATATCGTCCATGGCTCTATGGGCCTCGTTTTTCCCGGGGGCCTCCTTGGTGGCCTCGGGATACCATCTTTTAGATAGCTCCTTGATGGTGGATACGTCTACAACCCGGTAGTGAAGATAGTTCTCAATGTCTGGAAGATACCTGAGCAAAAATCTCCGGTCGTTTCCAATGGAGTTACCCGCCAAAGGAACAGTTCGAGGCTCCTTAACGTGTCTTTGAATGAATTCCAGGGTCAACTTACCAGCTTGTTCTAAAGTAATATTCGACCGCCTAATCTCCTCTAAGAGGCCGCTCTTGGTGTGCATCTTGACCACAAAGGGGTCCATGTTTTCTAATGCCTCGGTCGGGGCCGACACGACCAGGTCGGGACCCTCTTCAATAATGTTTAGGTCGTCGTCGGTCACCAGGGTGGCAATTTCAACAATCACGTCACGTTCCGGGTCAAGGCCGGTCATCTCTAGGTCCATCCACACAAGCATGTGGCCAAATCCTAGCTAAACTCTGTCGCGATAACGATTCAGGGACTCGGCCAATTTGATCCGGGTCCGCCTAGGGAGTCCGAAAAAATGGCAAAAGAGCACGATAAACCCACCCTTGAGGTACCAACGATGGTGACTCGTCCAGGCACTGGCCCTCCTCGATACTCTAGGCCCGGTGACGGAGGAGCCGACCTATTTGCGTGTGAGCCTGTCACAATTGCCCGAGCTGGTGGAAGAGTCCTGGTTCCTACCGGGATCTGTGTGGCCATCCCTGAGGGGTTCTGCGCTATGGTCCTACCACGCAGTGGCCTGGCCCTGAACCACGGGATTACCTGTCTGAACTCTCCAGGGTTGATTGACTCAGGATACCGAGGAGAAATCGGGGTGATACTTATAAACCACGACCAAGCTAGTGACTTCCAGGTTAACCCGGGAGACCGTATCGCCCAACTGGTGATCTTACGTATTGAAAATGCGGATTTTATAATTGCTGAGAGCCTTCCCGAGTCCCTGCGCGGGTCGGGAGGATTTGGCCACACAGGCCGGACTTAGAGCGCTTAGCTACCACAGTAAGTGAAGAATCAACCACGCTAGACGTGCTCACAGTCGCGAACAATATAGACACATAATTTTCATAAAAAGTTATTCTAAGTCCCCTGGTAATTTGGCCAAAAGTATCGCAAAATGGTAGCGAGACAAAAGAGGGGCAGATGAACCCAAAAGCCGGACTTGAACAAGAAATGTATTGCCGGACAATCGAGGGGAAAACACTCGCCCAGAGGGATAACCATCGCATAACGAGAAGAGAGGATGGGCAGTTATGAAGAGACTTAGTGGTATGGACGCAACGTTTTTATACCTTGAGACACCCAACGTACATATGCATGTTGGCGGGGTATTCGTGTTCGATGGAACTGGGCTTGACAGATCTCCATACGAGGCTATTAGTGAGCTGATTGAGAGCAGGCTACATCTTCTCCCCCCATTTAGGCGTCGTTTGGTCGAGGTACCCTTTGGCCTCCATCATCCACTCTGGATTGAGGATCCTGATTTTCAACTTTCTTATCATATTCGCCGGGCGGCCTTGCCTTCGCCCGGGGGTGAAAAAGAACTCGCCCAATTTGCCGCTGAGGTGATGAGTCGCCAACTCGACCGCTCACGACCTCTTTGGGAGACCTATGTTATTGAAGGCCTTCGAGACGGTATGTTTGCGTTCTTGACCAAGACACACCATTCAGCCATCGACGGGGTATCGGGCGCCGAGTTGGCCGTGAATCTGCTCGACCTCTCGCCGGAGATTGTCCAGGTTCCACCCCCTGAACAAGAGTGGAAGCCCGACCGGGTTCCAAGCGACTACGAACTGGTCCGTCACGCCGTGGGGTCGCTCATGAAACAACCCACCTCGGCGGTCAAGGCGTTTCGGCGTACCCTAGAGGTTGCCCTGAGTGTTAGAGAGCGAAACCGACAGCCAGGAGTCACCCCGCCGCCGGGTCCATTTAGTGCACCGAAGTGTTCTCTAAATGGCTCAATAGGTCCTCATAGACGGGTTGCCTTTACTGACATATCACTTGATGATGTCAAGCTCATCAAAGATACCCTTGGCGGGACCGTAAACGATGTCGTCTTAGCGATATGCTCTGGGGCTTTGAAGTACTTCTTAGAAGCCACGGGAGAGACCTTAGATGAGTCCTTGGTGGCCGCCATCCCGATCTCGGTACGAACCGAAGATGAGAAGGGAACCCTAGGCAACAAGGTCTCGGCGATGCTGGCCTCGCTGGCCACAAAGATAGATGACCCACTCGAGAGATACCAGGCAATCTGTTCTGGAACCCGGGCGGCCAAAGAGCAAGACAAGGCGGTTGGAGCCGAGTCGCTTACCCAGTGGGCCGAGTTTGCGGCTCCGGCAATAGCCGGCCGGGCCGCCAGGTTGATGTCAAACGTAAAAGTTTTCGACCGAGTTAGACCGCTATTCAACGTGACCATATCAAATGTTCCGGGTCCCAACTTCCCTCTGTACTCGATCGGCTCCCGCATGGTGGCTATGTATCCTCTGGGACCCATTATGGATGGTATCGGGCTCAACTTGACCGTTATGAGCTACATGGGCCGAATGTACTTCGGAGCCCTGGCCTGTTGGGAGACCGTGCCCAACCTCGACGACATCTCGGGTTATTTGCTGGTCGCCCTTGATGAACTCAGGAAGGAGGCCGAAAAGATCTTGGGCAAAGAACGCAAGAGCGAGGCCCGAAAGGCTGCTAGGACTTCGACCAAGGCTACGAAGACCTCAGTGGCCTGATCGAAAATAACTAGACCAGTTGGTAATCAATATAAACGTCCTGGATCGGTGACTTTGAATTCCTAGGTGGACCAAGGCTAAATCTGCCCAGAGATGAGAATTCTGATAAGATCTAAAGGTTCGCGGACGTGGCTCAGCTGGTAGAGCATCACCTTGCCAAGGTGAGGGTCGCGGGTTCGAATCCCGTCGTCCGCTCTAAGAGATGACTAGAAAGAAAACGCTATTCGCGTTTCTGGTGGGTCTTCTTGTAATACCCATCGGGGCCGACTTCGCTCGGGTAGCAAAGGCCGGAGCATCTGTAACCGGGAGATCTCAACTATCAAATAACGCGATGAACCTGACAGCTACTGGGTTCTTCCACACCCAATATGCCGGGGGTCGCTGGTGGATAGTCTCACCGACGGGAACCCCGTTCTATATGAGCGGGGTCGACCACGTCTCAGCCAACCCTGACACCGACCAAAAAACCGGCCAATGCCCGTATTGCGAAACGATTGCCACAAAGTATCCGTCCACCCAGGCATGGGCACAGGCACAGATAGTCCGGATGAGATCGTGGGGATTCAACACAATTGGCCCGTTCTCTGACTACTCATCATTTTCCTCCCAGATGCCATATACGGTGTTACTTTCAATGGCCTCAGGTAATGACTGGTTTGCCCCGTCCTTTGTGACCAATGCTGACCAGGTGGCTCAAAGCCAGTGTGCACCTCTCAAAAACGACCCCAACTTGGTCGGATACTACACCGACTCCGAGCTTCACTGGGGACCTGACTGGCGGAGCCAAGAGCCCGTGTTGGACGACTACTTGAACCTACCTCCCGGCTCTCCCGGTAGGGTGGTAGCAGAACAATATGTCGGAAACCCGTCCGGGTTTTTGTATGCTCTGGCTACTAGGTACTTTCAGGTCACCACGACCGCCATTCGTGAGGCTGATCCCAATCACATGATCTTAGGCATCAAGGCCGTAGCTCAGCTTATTGAACCCCAACTCCTTGAAGCAGCAAGTCACTACGTCGATGCGTTCAGTATCGACGACTATCAGCTCATTGCCCCGGTAACCCAATATATCGACTCGGCCTGGCCGTTCTATTTGGAAGGACCTAACCTGATCGGCAAGATCGAAGCCTTGGTCGACAAGCCGATAATCATAGGTGAGTACTCGTACCGGGCGGCTGATTCTGGTCTGACCAACTCTTGGCCACCTATATATCCGACGTATCAGACCCAAGGTCAGCGTGCAGCCGAATATCGGGGATTTGTGTCAAGGCTCTACGAGGACCCCTACGTGATTGGCGATAACTGGTTCGAATACGTAGATGAGCCATACAACGGTCGCTTTGACGGAGAAGACTCCAACTTTGGAATCCTGTCAACGTCAGATATTCCATACTCAACCATGGTAAATACCATGACCGTTATGCACTCTTTGTCGCCGGCAAATCTCGAAAGTCCTCCACCGGCCTGCATGTCTTGGCAAACTATTGGCTTATCGTTAATTACTGGACCCGGAGACGTGACGTGTAACTACACTACTACCCCCCCATCGATAGACAATGTTTCAGTCGGGGGTGGATTCTGGGCCGTGTCACAGACCGGGGCCGTTACTACCTATGGATCGGCAGAGTACTTTGGCGGGGCCCAGAGTATTGGCCACCAAAGTCCAGTGGTGTCTATTGCCGCAACTATCGATGCAAACGGCTACTGGCTGGCCACCCAACGTGGAGGTGTATTTTCCTTTGGCGATGCCCAGTTTCTCGGAAGTGCAAAGGGATTAGATCAATCTAACTTTCCCATCCAGCAAATAGTTAGTGATCCCGATGGCAACGGTTACTGGTTAGTGAACTCATCCGGGCAGGTATATAGCTTCGGCAACGCACCCTATCTCGGAGGGCTCATGCCAGGTCAATCAGCCCAGCCCGTAATCGCGATGGGGTCTACCCAAGACGGCAACGGGTACTGGATAATGAACTCGTCCGGACAAATATTTAGCTTTGGCGACGCGTCATTCTTCGGAGATGGGACAACTGTATCGTCCAATCTAACTGGTCCCTTAGATGGTACGCACGGTGAGATGATTGCGGCGTCGTTTACCTCGACGAACGACTCACGGGGCTACTGGATTGGGTACTCGAACGGTCAGATCCAGGCATTTGGCGATGCAAGTCCAATTGCCCGGATCCCAGTAATGTCAACCCTTGTGTCTATAGTTAGTTGTCCAACTCATGGGGTATGGCTTGCCTACCAAGCTGGCCAAGTTGTTAGTGTCGATGGAGCCACACAGGTTGGATTGTCTGGACCCAAGGTCTCATCTCCCATAGTTGCAATTGACGATTAATCGCGCCAAGGGCTTGTGACCAGCCCATGGTTTCCCGGCCAGCTTGCTCGTTGCTCGTGCCCAACTAAGAGCCCCAGTTAGGCCAATCCAACTACATCTCCCACCAAGAGGGTCAAAACGAGACCTATTACGGCCAAGTAGATAAAGGTTACCGGCCATCTAAGTCGATGGGATGCCAACCAGAATCTCCGGATCCCTAGAACGTCAAAGTAGAGAGCAAGTAGAGCTATCGGGATCCCGATATAAGGTCCCACTCCAGTTGAAACCCCAACAATTGGAGTTATGACCGGAAATACCACGTAGCTAAGCAGACAGCGCAGGGCCGAAATCGTTATAGAGGTACTAAAGAGGCGTTGAGCAGACTCGTCGGTAACGGGGCACTTACCTGGGCCAATGCACAACAACTTGCGCACCACCTGGTCACCTTTAGAGTACATCCCATCGGGGGTTGTCTGCTCTTCAAAACCCACGGCCATCTACTCCAAGTTACGACATATTCTCACCTTTGCCAAGCCGGGTAATTTGGGTAGAATTTCTACCCTGTGCGCCACCTGCCCGGTTTTCAAGATTGACCCGATTTATTGTGTTCTTACGAGCCGTAAATGTCGGCGGCAAGAACAAGGTACCCATGAAGGAGCTTCTTGGTGCCCTAGAAAACTCTGGTTGCAAAGGCGTCACCAGTTATATCCAGTCAGGTAACCTTGTTCTAGATAGTTCTCTGGGAAGAGATCGACTCGGAGGGCTCGTACAATCCATAATCCTCAAGGCATTCTCGGTTGAAACAGTTCCGATAGTTATCTCGGCTAGCCAACTAAGTGAATTGGTCACCAATAATCCGTTTCTGGAGGGGAGAAACGCCAGAACTCACGACACTAAAGAGATTCCCGAGATTGAGTCTTTATACGTTACAATTCCGAGCGGCCAGGTGAAGGCTGAATCGATTACAGAGTTAGACCCAGAAAAATATATACCAGATCAATTCCATATTGGGCTCCATGGAATATACATAAAATGCTCTCGGAGCTACTCCGACACCAAGCTCAACAACCAGTTCTGGGAGAAAAAATGTGGACTACCTGCAACGACCCGAAACTGGAAAACGGTCCTCAAAATGGAGGAATTGGTTAATGCCAACTAAAACTAGCTCGGCGTTTTTACAGCCAAAGCGTCTCCAAAATGATAGTGTCTAAGATATGGTCGAAAAGTCAACCCCGCCACAAGATACATTTTCACCGGCCCTGACCCATATAATCGATCAACTGTCCAGGATCCTCCCAGAGGACCTCCAAACCAAGCTCGACGGCTACCGACAAAAGATCGTGGGTATTTCAGGTCACCATGATCTTCACCGTTGCTACCGGTGTGCCCAGTGGGCTGTTGACCTAAAGGCAACAAGCCAGAAAGGATCGACAAAATCCATTCTCTCGCGCCTTGGACAGGTCTTGCACGAGGCAAACCAGGCCAGATGGGCGACCGAGTTCGGCCTGTTCGTGTCTTTTCATCCGGTAACCGACCTTGAGGTAGGCTGGATCGACGATGCCTTAGGGGTCGCACAAGAACTAGCTGACGAGGTTGGCTGGGACCAGGTACCTTGGGAACAGCTCTTAGACGAGCTAATTGAGTTGAAGCCAGCGAAAAGCTTCGACGATGACTGATCCGACGGGTCTTACCGTTGGAAACCCCAATGGAAGTTCTGTAATAAGAAAGGTTATCAACCGCCTAACAGCACTAGTACGCCGCGTTGGAACCGGCGAACCGGCCGTTGTTCTAGATGCAATCTATCGATCTACATTACAAAGGGCCCCTGACCATAACGCAGCACGCGACTTTTTGCCACTCTTGAAGTCTGGATCTATTTCCGTGGAACAGATTGGACGCAGGATTATTGAAAGCGATGAGTTCTCGAAGCATTTTGTAAGCAACGATTTTGGGAGGTCCCTTCACAAGAGCAGGTGTGATTTTGTAAGAGGACTCCCCCGGGCTTTGAAAATTATCGATCTTGGGGGTACTAATCTGCTCCATGACTTTGGGGCACTTATAACTCTGGGATATCCCTATGATTTCGATGAGCTAGTTATTGTTGACCTACCTCACGATGAGCGCCACCCTAACTACTCGATTGGGAATAAGAACACCGAGGTCGATTCTGGTAGAGGAATTGTCAAGTACTCATACCACTCGATGGTCGATCTAAGTAAATTTGATGACGGGTACTTTGACCTAGCCTATAGTGGCCAGACAATTGAACATATTACCCAAGAGGACGGTGACCTGATGCTCAAAGAGGCATATCGAGTACTCCGTCCGGGGGGTTGCTTGGCTGTCGACACTCCCAATTCACGCCTTACCCGACTGCAGCAAGATGAATACATAGACCCCGATCACAAGTATGAGTACAACACGGAGGAATTGAGGACCAAGCTAACCCAAGCGGGCTTCGAAATAGTTGAGGCAAAGGGGCTGAATCTAGCTACTTCCAGTCTTGCTTTGGGAAAATTTTCGGAAGCCGATACGGCTAGGAACTGTGGGGTCTACTCTGCGATTGAGGACTGCTATATTATTGCCTTTGTGTGCATCAAGCCTAGATAAAGTCGGTTTTGCCCCATTTATAATTGGAAGTATTTCCAAAAGATTAGGATTTAGCTAATATGAGCTTTGCATACGCTCCAGGACACTGGAGCAACTTCTTCTTCGCCATTGCTGGGGCGGCAGCGGCCCTGACCGGTCTCATCTTTGTATCTGTATCCATGCACCTCAAGTTCGTTGTTAAAGACCCAGAACTTAGAACTGGTGCAGGGATAACCCTCTTTGGGATGATTCTTGCCTTTGTAATCTCTATGGAGGGAATGATCCCTGGCCAATCTAGAGCTGCACTTGGACTCGAGGTCCTGGCCACCCTGATCGTTTGGTATGGATTATGGGCAAAGACCGCGATCTCTTCTCGTAAGGCCATAGGTAGAATTCCTGCCCTAGCCCGAAAGAGGCTTCCTTTCTCTTACGTGTGTTCAATGCTGATGTACTTAGGCTCTGTGGGCCTGCTCACTCACTCCATGGGCGGTCTCATGCTTTTAGCCCCGGGGCTGATTTTATGCATGCTCATCGCCGTCCAAAATGCTTGGTTCTTCCTGACCGAGATAGGTCTCGACGAGGAGGAAGAACAGGAGAAAGAAGAAGAAGAGATTAGCGAGATTCGAGAGGCTCTAGAACGTCGTGAGATACCTCCCGCCTCAGGGTCATAAAATTTCGCCAAAACCGGGGTACGCAGTGGAAAGCCTTGGATCTATCAGAGATAGTCGCTATCAAATGGTCAAGGTCGCCCGGTGCGGGCCCGGTGGACACATCCCGGCCAACAGCAGGGTCTGCGCTTACCTTCCTCCAATTCCTCGATTGTACGACGAATCCGACGTTGTCTGGTCTTTTCCTGCTTGGCATCTTCTACCCAGCAAATAAATTCATTTCTTGCCAAGGGGGTAATATCGCACCACATGCGCAAAATATCCTGGTCTGTAACTAGTGCACTCTCTAGGTCTTGAGGGAGTTCGTGAACCACTCCCCCTGGTGTTTTTAGGTCGGATTGGATGGCCTTAGGCACAACATGCACATCCGGATCCACATGACCCGGGCGTTGGGGAGCCACACATACTCATTGGCGAATCGTCGACCCGCCCGGTTGCTGAGAACATTGACAGTTTCTTGACTACGTTGTCGTGACCATTGGGGCATGGCGATAGAACTGACGACTGGGACATCGACCGACTTACCTCAAAGTCCGTGTGACACTCCTTACACTTATACTCATAGGTTGGCATAGTTCCATTATATCTCACCACTCAGAGGGGCCGATATTTCACGATCACCTAGGAAATTTATTTCAGCTATAGGGACAGTTACGAAAAGGTCGATCCCGAGTAGGGAATCTTTTGGCCCTGTCCTTCGAAGAATCTCCCCGATAACTGAGAATCCGGAGTTCTAGTACTGTACGATCTGGTCCCGCCCGGCCTAGCCGGGTCGGGTGGGCCGCGCCTTCGAAGACCTATCGGCTCATTCCCTCGATAAGGGCGACGATTTCATCCGACGGCTCGCCTCGGAACATCGCAGCGGCGGTGGCCACCTGCGTCTCTCGTCTCTCTCCTGCAATCGACAGATCCCGAAGATCTACGCCCAGTTCATCCACGCTTCGCGGATAGGAACTAACTCCCGCCTTGGCCATCGCCTCAACGTTAGCCGCGCCGTGGCCGGGAATCGGGCGGAAGCTGACGATCGGGAGCAGAGAAGCTGCTGCTTCCATAGCGGACAGGCCACCGGCATTCTCCACCATTACGTCGGCAGCTCGCATGAGGCCAGCCATATCATCAACCCATCCAAGCGCCTTACCGCGCTCTGCCCGAGCGCACACTCTTCTAATACGCCAGCGAAGTATCCGGTTACTCCCACATACCACCACCGGAGTGAAATCTCCGGACGAGAGTATCGACCGGACTGTTCGAATAAGCTCGCCTGCACCCCAAGATCCGCCGACCGCAAGAACGGTACTTTCGGTCTCTCCAATCCCGATCGATTGCCGTAGCTCTAATCGATCGGCGGCTCCTTCGAGAAACTCGCGACGGACAATTGGTCCGGCGGCAACCACCCGCATACCTCTCTCTCCGGCGCGCAACCGATCGAGTGTCCGACGGACTCCGGTTTCACCAGACGAGTGAAGGCACAGGTAAAGGTTCACTTGCGGGTGGACCCACAAGCCATGGACCGCGAAATCCACGATGACATTGGCGAGCGGAATACTCACTAATCCCTGTTCCTTGAGCCTCCCGGCTGCCTGGGTGCACACGTGGAAAGTGGATACGATAGCGCTCGGTTGATTATCACGCACCCACCGGTTGATCTGCCTTCCCATGAGTGAAGTTACCGGTGACATCGAGGCACGATTATCTCCTGGGGGTTGAATCCAAACTCGATAGATTTGCTTATAAACCGAGGGCATCCACCGGATTACCGCCGAATAGAACCCTCGTATCATCTTCCCGAAACCCCATGGGAGTACTTCGACCATGTCCATAAGATGGCATCCGTATCCACGCTCCTCTAACCTCCGGGCCAGCTCTTTGGAGACGACGTCGTGACCTGCCCCCATTGAGGAGGTGAGTATAAGGACGCGGCCTTTTCCAGGTTCCTCAATGGGAACTGTCAAGGAACTCAACGCTACTAGACGGCTAAGAAAACCCAGTTTTAGTAGAAACACATCTATGCTCTCTTGTTTTGTTACTTGAACCCGAGTTCAAATTTCATTGGACTGATATATCTTACTTTCGAGGATCTCCTGTTGAAGAAGTAGAAGTTCAGATATCAAGAAGTTCCAGTTCTCGATCCATTTGGGTCTTCAATTTACGTCGAAAATAATACTCGTGGCTAAAGATAGACCAATACATTCCAATACGTGCGTGGTCATAACATAAGCCGGTTCTTCCCAGTGATTTCACCAGGCCAAATCTCTCGCAGATATTGGTTACTATCTGTAAGGTAAATGAGATTCCCCAGAAAAGGTAGACATTTCTCTATCGCGTAGCTGAAACGTGGAAGGATAGAAATATGTCAAATACTGCAAGAAAGCTTTCAACGCAGTACTAAATAGAAGCAGCCCACCAGGTTATAGATTCAGGCAGGACAAGCACTGGGCTAGCCCAGGAACTCTCACTGAGTGAAGGCTCCCTGAGAGCTTGGGTTAGAGATGAGAGAAAGAGAATGCAAGCAGCTAAAGGGAGTTCTTTAGAACCTCTAAGTGGAGCCGAGAGAGCTGAACTGATAAAACTAAGAAAAGAGCTGGTCGAAAAGGAAAAGGATCTTGCCTTCCTAAAAAAAGCAACGGCATACTTCGCGAAAGGTCAACCAAGCTAAAGCGCTACGAGTTGATGGAAGCTGAGTGCGCCAATTTTGAAATAACTAGGATGGCCAGGATCTTAAAGGTCTCTAGATCTGGGTTCTATAAGTGGCGTGTAAGAAGCAAGTCCCAAGTCCTTTCGCCTTGCCCCATGAGGCGAAAGGACTTGGATGACAAGATCATCAAGTTACACAGGGATTCAGATGGGACCTATGGAGAGCCCAGGATAACTAGAGATCTCCATGAGAACAATGTTTTAGTTTCCAAAAATACCGTTGCCAATTCTATGAAATACCTAGGTATTGCTGGTATTTCTCCAAGGTCCTTCAAGGTAGTTACCACAGTCTGTGATCATGAGGCTTCATTCCCACCCGACCCAGAAAAGCGCTCGGATGGAAGACTCCCGCAGAAGCGTTCAATGAACAACTACAATCAGTTCAATAAGCCGGTGTTGCTTCGATCGATTGAGCCCAGTCAATTTACCTCAAAGCTCATAACCAATACCTGTGGGCAATTTGGTCTGGTGAGATCAATGGGAAGGACCGGTTCATGTTATGACCACGCAAGTGCTAAATCATTTTGGTCTATCTTTAGTCACGAGTATTACTACCGACATACATTCACAAACCAAGAAGAACTCAGAGCTAAAGTTGCCTGGTATAGAAACAACTACAACTACAAAAGGAGGTGCTCAAAGATAGGAAATATCAGCCCAATGAAATTTGAGTTAGAATTGAAACAACAGACCAAGGCAGCATAGATGCGTGTCTGCTAAGACTGGGGAGGCTCAGGGCACAATTTGCGGATCGCGTTGCGGTCTATTGTTCAACCGACTCGCTTTGAACTCGCGCGAGTTTGCGGGAAGCTCTGCGTTGGGCGCGAGTCGGGCGCGAGGACTCCGATGCCGCAAGCCAGTCAGTCCAACGCGCGCGATCCTGGGCATCAAGAACAGCAGCGGACTGCATCCGCATGAGCAAACTCTCATTGGTTTGCAATGCGCGCGCAGAATCAATTGGTTCCGCGTGACCTCCAAAGCCGCCGAATCTATGCTCCCCTCGTCGCGGCAAGACTGATTTCTCGCGCCACTGCTCAAGCGGTTGGGTGAGCAACCCAGGATCGCCAACCCTAAGTTGGATCAATGTCCCAGCATACGCGCATACCGCTTCAGTCAGCAATTGTACGCTCGCAAGGATGCCTTCCATCGTGTTCTGGGCCGGTTCAGTTAGAAGTGACCCTGGGAAATTCGCGGCGTCGCGCATGACCTCGATGGTAGTGAGTGAGGGCTCAGTCGGGAGAAGAAGGTCTGACTTCATCGAGCCATACTTCCCTGATAAATCAGGCGTGTAGGCGAGCGTCGAAGTCCATATTCGGCGCGGGCGGTGCACGAGCATGTTCCGCATTTCGACGGCCCACTCCAGCCATCCAGGTGGGCCAGACGATCGGATTGTGGTGTCGATTCCTAATTCGAAGAGAATCTGCTGAAGACGCCCGGCCCCAGAAGCCGTCGTCGCTTCGAAGGCTCGCTTGAGATTCGGCCATGTGAATCGCTCAACGACTTCGATTGGCAGAGCTGCTGTTATCGCCACGACGGTAGCAAGGTTGTCTACTACAGATCCGATAGCGCGAAAAAACCCAGCCACACTACAGTCCCTATCAAGCAACAGGCGTTCCCGTTCAGGAGTAGGTGGCCCGATTGGTGAAACAGACTCGCCTTGCGCAACAGCACTCCTGTTGTGTCTATTTGTAAGCTTGTCGAGCGCAGTTTGGTCGGTGAGGAAGCAAGCTAGATGGTGATCGGCCTCTCGGATATTGCTGATGACAGCCTCAACGGCCCCAATGAGGTGATCACCTAGGAGAATCGAAAGCGCAATGTCGTTGGTGATCCAGGACAGGCCGTGTCGTTTTGCTCGCAGATCCTCATAGATCAAATCGGATAGCCGCAGAATAAAGGGTTTCTCGATTAGTCGAGAAGGCGCGTTAGGCGTCACTGCTGACTTACCGGCACGGTTGACTCGTTGTCGCTTCCTTTTTGGGCTCGCCACAACTGTAAGGCTTACTTCTGTACGACTGTGACTGGCGTCCCGGATGGAACTCGCAGCGTGACAGCTCCATTGATATCAAGGTAGAGCTCGCACTCACCGATAACTGCGCGCCGGACGTCGCCATCATTCTTCACATCAGCGACAGCACCTAGCGCTGCATCGGATGTCAGATATTTCACAGGACGGGCTTCACCCCGGATCCATGCTGCGCCCGGACTCCGATTCCCAATCAGATGCGCCAAGGTCTTCGAGGGAGTGCCGAAGAAAGTGACCCTTCCATCGTCAGCGCGAGAGTGGTCGTAGATGTCGAAGGCACTCACAACTTTTTCCTTGTAGACGCCGAGAATGACATCACCATGCTCGGCAATCGCTCTCTCGGAAATGCCGTGCCAGTCACCAAGTGTCGCCTCTTCTGGCGTGGATCGCCCTGAGAGCACCCCAGGCCACGACTGCGAAAGGTTGACGAGGATCATATGGAACCATCCTTAATAACTTTATCTAACACCAGCTATGTTATAGGAAGTTACAAAGCAATGTCAAGGGGTATGCGGAACGGCACAACAGGAGGTACCACGAGTCCTGCCATCGCTCGGGTACTAGGGGGCCCCGTGTCCCCGTTTGGGGACGGAAACGGCCTTAAGCCGGGCTCTCCCGCTTGGAATTCTTCCCGGATCGGCACGGCTCCCCTCCAACTGGTTAGAGACGCCTACTGCCTCCGGGGACGTTCGAGTGGGGACAGTCGTGGGGTCACAAGCCTCCGTGGGCCTGGTTACTAATGAGTAACCGACATTCCGAAAGCGGTGACGGGGATACATAGGTCCCTCCATTCCGCCTCTGGCCACGACCTGTTCCTTTCTCCACACCGCGCAGGGTTTGAGGTTCCCCAGAAAAGGTAGACACTTATCTATCGCGTAGCTGAAACGTGAAAGGATAGAAATATTTCAAATTCTAGAAGAAAGTATTCAACACAGCACTGATTACAGGCAGTCCGCCTAGCTCTAGATCGAGGTAGAACAATCACTGAGCCAATCCGGTAACTCTCACTCAACAAGGGCTCCCTAAGAGCTTACGAGAGTAGGAGGATCCAAGTAGCTCAAGGAAGTACTTTAAAACCTCTAAGTGGAGGTGAGCGGACTCGAACCGCCGACCCCTACGTTGCGAACGTAGTGCTCTACCAGCTGAGCTACACCCCCGTGTCTTTACGATCCTATTTCAGAACAAGTTTGGTTAGATAATCCTCCTCAAGGTTTCAGTCAATCTAGGACTTATCGAGTGCACTTCGTAGGCGTTCTTGGACCAGGGTCAAGGTAAGATCGGACGCACTACGCTCGACGACGGCCCGGAGACTGTCAACGTTACGCCTTAGCCCACCCGTAATTGCATCAGGGTAGTCAACAAGGGAGAGAAAATCTAGTACCTCTTCCATGGTCTCGTACATTTCCTTGGCAATCTCTAGGTTTCCTTGGCGAAGCTCTTGGAGCATAGCCCGGCGGACCTCTGAGGCAGCCTCACAAAGACCATTTAGCCATGCCGGAAGTCTTACCCCAATCTCACTTGCCTCCTCAAGGGGTCTTCCCTCGATTAGGAGAAGGGTCAACCTTGCCTCGGCCACCTCCTTTTCTGCGTCGTGTAAAAACCCGGCACCCGCAATGTCTGGAAATTCGCTCAAGGCACTCTGGGCAATACTCAGATGAGACCGAGCCTTGGAAAAGTGATCCTCAAATTCGACCGAGTTTCGTCGATGAATAGCCCTAATTGCCAACGATGACTCGCGGATTGACTTGCGACATTCAGGTAGAGCAGCCTCTCGGGCGCTGTGAACCGAGTCTAGGACCAGCCTTACTCTGGGGGTAAAGCCGTCGAGACCACCAGGATCACCTGACTGTGACTTGGCTTCCGGTTCCATACAGGCAAGTCTAGCCCTAAAGCCCGTGAGGCCCAATTGGCAAGAGACACTCGGTGACTACCGACCGCCTCCAACTGCTACCCGCTCGCTGTGGCCAACATAGTCGACCTGATCTAGTTCTTGGGTACCCGCAAACACATAGTGAGATCTCCTCAATCTGCGATTTGTGAACTCGTCATGGGCCACCAAGTTACGAATATCACCATAGTCTTGGTCGTAAGGCGCGACGACTGGAATCTCGCCGGTATGAGCTATGCTATCTGCGCTGGCCTCAAGAAAAAGATCTTGCTCTAGATAGTCCTCGTGATCATCTTCAAGGTCATCAAAGTAGTAGTAGGCGTCTGGCCCGGGAAGGTCCGTTCGAAGGTGGGTAACCTTCATGACCCTTTCATCGTTGATCTTTTTGGCCCTAATAAGTAGGCCAATGTATATAGCTGACAGTGCCAACTCAACAAGACCTACAACCCAGAGTACTCTTAGCGCAGGTATGGCCCCCAACACAACAAGTCCAACGAGGAGAGCTAGAAGACCACCTAAAATCTGCCGTCTGCGTTGAAGGGCTTGGGAATTTTTATGGAGGCTCATCGGCTCAAAAGGAGACTGGCCCTGTGGATCTAGTTCCCTCAAGCGCCGAGACCTAAGAGGAGACATCGCTCGAGTTTTAGGCTGGGGTAGCTCAAATCCCCGCTGAGGATCTGAGTAGTAAGTCGAGGAGTCATGGCCACCTATGAAAACGTGACTCGATTCCAGATACCGACTATGAAATGAGCCAATCGAACTAAGTACTCTTCCATCAAACCACCGCCGGTAGATTGAAGGGCCCAGAACAACTGCCCACACCACAATCAGAAAGAGGATAACCATTTTTAGGGTAGCTCTCCTTGCCTAACACTTGTGTTAACACAACTTTAATAGGGCATGGACTAAAAGTGGTGGATCCCCCTAGGTTTTCCACTACGGAAATCGAAAAGATTCTTTCGAGTCTTTTCCAGATATCTTGTAAAGAGCTATTGCCTAAAGATCAAAATTCCGAGAGATGTTCTCGGTTCTGCGCCACGGACCCGATCTTCCGCCGGTTTTCTCCCACAGGGCCAGGTCCCCAATGGTCATGGCACGATCTATCGACTTACACATGTCATAAATGGTCAGGGCCGCCACGGCACAGGCGGTGAGGGCCTCCATCTCTACCCCGGTTCGGTCCACGGTCTCGACTTGAGCCTCGACATCGACGTGATCGTCGCCAATTGTAAAATTTACATATACCGACCCTACCAAGAGGGGGTGGCAAAGTGGGAGCAGGTCAGAGGTCCTCTTGGCTGCCTGAATGCCAGCAATTCGGGCTACCCCAAGTACGTCACCCTTGGTGATTGCATTGGACGCTACCTGTTGAGTGGTCTCGGGCTGCATGGATACCCGACACCGGGCTAGAGCTCGCCTGTGCGAAGACTCTTTGGGAGTAACGTCCACCATCCGGGCCCGGCCCAGCGGGTCCAAGTGGGTAAGTTCTCCTCTCGCGTCAGCCATGGTTTACTAGTCTAGTCAATTAGGCCGGTCAAACGAAAGATACCACGCCTCAAATCACCTTGGGAAGCTTCAGATTTTGCCCTGATCGACCAGATTTCGCAAAAACACCCTAAATTCGTCACCAAGGTCGTCTCGTTCAAGGGCCAGTTCAACGGTAGCCTTGAGGTAGTCAAGCTTATTCCCAATATCAAAACGTCCCTTCTCAAACCTAAACCCGACTACTCGACTAGCCCTGATCATCTGTCCTATTGCGTCAGTTAGTTGGATCTCTCCGCCAGCCCCTGGTCCAATACCTTCAAGGTGCCCGAAGATGTCGGGGGTAAACAGATAACGCCCCATTACCGCCAGGTTCGATGGGGCCACACCGGGATCGGGCTTTTCAACTATCTCTACGATGTCAAAGTTCCCGTCGTCAGCCAGTTCTACGCGCGCGCACCCATACTGAGAGATCTCAGCGGGATCGACCTCTTTGAGGGCCACCACGCTAGACCCGGTCTCGTGGTAGGTATCGATCATTCGCCTTACGACCCCCTGTCTTGGATCCATGATGTCATCACCCAGCAGGACCACAAATGGCTCGGCCCCGATGTGGGGTTTGCCGGCCAGGACGGCGTGACCTAGTCCCCTGGGGTCGCCTTGGCGAACGTAGTGAATATCGGCCATCTGAGAGATCTTTCGTACCTGGGTTAGCTCTTCAAGTTTGGCCGAGCTTTCAAGGTAATGTTCTAGTTCAAAAGACCTGTCAAAGTGATCCTCGATAGACCTCTTGCCCCGTCCGGTAATTATGAGTACGTCACGCAGTCCTGCCGAGACGGCCTCTTCCACTACGTACTGGATAGCCGGGGTATCCACCAGGGCCAGCATCTCTTTTGGCTGAGCCTTGGTGGCTGGCAGAAACCTGGTACCTAGCCCTGCGGCTGGAATCACGGCCTTACGGACTTGGGTGGTGGGCTCGGGCACGACTATAGAGTCTAGGTTCAGATCTCACCTTTACTCCAAGTTTTCAACCCGGTTAGCACTCTTATGAATTGAGTGCCAAAATAGCAGGAAGACATGGAGTCAACTATCTTGCCGGAGGGCCTAAATGCCAACTTATGAGTATAACTGCACACAGTGTGGAAATCGCTTTGAAATCCACCAGTCCATCAAGGACGACCCGATCGAGACCTGCCCCAGGTGTGGCGGACAGGTCAAAAAGGTCTATAGTCCCATTGGAATTGCCTTCAAAGGGAGCGGATTTTACAAGACCGACTCCCGCAAGTCCTCGTCGAGTTCGAAGTCACCGTCCCCGGCAACCGGGGAGAGCCCGGCAAACTCTGTCACGGGCACCGAGTCAGCCAGTACGCCTGAAAAGCCAAAGTCCGAGCCTAGCCAGACAACTCCCCCGAAACCTGCAAATCCCTCGGGGGACTCTAAGAAGGCTCCATCGAGTTCCCCGACAACCTAACCTTGCCTAGCTATGGCCACAGGCCAGGTCCTGGCCGCCCTGCCCATACCACTCAAGTGACTCATTTGCTAGAGAGTACTCACCACTTACGATATCTTGAACGTAGTTTGAGTCAAGGTCTCGGGAGGAGACAATTGAATCTATTGCGTCCAAGAAGCGGTCTATATCCTCTAGACGGGTCGAGATCCCCCCGCTCGCCCGCACCGCCCCGGGTGACGAAGATCTATCCCCCCTGCGGACCTGGTCTCGAAACCGATCGACCTCCTCATTACTAAGTCCCAGAAGTCGAGTCAGATATGGGTGAGCACAAAAGCATCCGTGACGAACCCCGATCGCAAACTCACAGCTCAACCGAGCTGCCACTAAAGAGTGTGGCATCGAGTCAACCACGAACGTGGCCACGGGAAGCAGGTCGTCAATGTCGGGACCTAGTACGGTCACGTACGGCCGAGCTCTCAGACCCGAGTGTAAATAGCGGGAAATTGTCCGATCATGGTCTTCAACACTTTCAAACCCAACTGACTCGAAATATTCAATAGCTCCTTGTAGGGCTAGCGCACCCACGACATTTGGGGAGCCCGCCTCTTCTCGATCTGGGGGAGCGCTCCAGAGGACCTCATCGAGATCAACTAGGTCAACGGCCCCACCTCCCGCCAAAAAGGGCTCCCCGTGGGTGAAGTACTTGGTCGGACCGACCAAGGCACCTCCACCAAATGGTGCATAGATCTTGTGACCCGAGAACACCACGAAGTCGGCATCGGCGGGAATTTTGCGATGCGGGGCTAGTTGAGCGCAGTCCACTAAGACGGGAACGGCTAGTTCGTGGGCCAAGGGGATTATCTCGGTGAGGTCAGGGGACCAACCGGTGATGTTGGACGCCCCGGTTATTGCCAACAGTGACGGCCTAGGACTTACAGACAGTTCTCGACGGACGTCTTGGGCATCAAAGGTACCCTGTGAGTCGCACTCCACATAGCGGACCTGGCAATAACGCCTCCAAGGGAGCAGGTTTGCGTGGTGCTCAACCACCGTGGTCACCACGATGTCATCTTTGCCAAGCCCTAGGCGAAAGGCAAGATGGTTGATCGCCTCAGTCGTATTTCGACAGATTATCGCACTATAGCCGTCCTGGCCATCACTATCGGCCAGCGTGGACCCGTCATCTAGATCTTGCTTTCCGCAAAATCGTAGTATTGCCCGACGGGCTCCTTCATAGACCTGTGTTGAAACTTGAGACTTGTACCCGGCACCCCGGTGAACAGAGGAGTAGTTGGGCATATACTCGACCACCCTCTCTAGAACCTCGGGTAGAGGGGACGTTGAGGCAGCAAAATCAAGGGACAGATACTGCCTGATCTCACCGTCAATGCACATGACCTCAACGTCGTCGCCGACCAGGTGGGTTGGAAGTGGA
>DAIDHF010000034.1 GCA_027452005.1 Acidimicrobiales bacterium | reverse complement strand
GCCATTCCCCTACAGGCGCTTGAAGGACCCGTCCAATCCCGTTGCCATCCACTGTACACCTCGGGTGTGACGCCCCGGGGCGTCGCCCCGAACCCCGATTCCCCTGACGGCTGAAGCCGCCAGTCCCCTCGGGGTAACTTGATGGCTACCAGTGATCCAGCTATCTGCGAAAGCTCTTTAACTTAGATCTATTGTGAGAAATGCTTTAAAGTAATTGCCACTAACGAAGAGGCCTAAAAGAGCCTTGAGTTCCTGGTCTTTTAGGGAGACGAATTGCACTTAGATTTGCTGACGGAGTTATAGAACTACCCTGGTTACCCCCGAGACCCTAGAACTAGCACGGCGTGACTCAGTTGTGTCAGACTAGAGAATTGAAAATCACCCTGGTCGGGTAGCTCAGTTGGCAGAGCGCGCGCCTGAAAAGCGTGAGGTCACCGGATCGACGCCGGTCCCGACCACTGAAATAGGCGAATTAGCAAACAGGATTGGACCTGGTTAGGAGTTGATTGTGGCCTGGATCTCGGAGGTAATCTCGTCAACCCCGACCGTTACGGCTTGCTCTAGATCTGGGGCATAAGGCATCGCTGGCACGTCTACCATGGCCAGTCTGCGGACCGGGGTCTCCAGATTCCAAAAAGCCTCCTCGCCAATGATTGCTGCCACTTCGGCGCCAACCCCAAAGGATCTGTTGTCCTCATGGACCACCAAAGCCCTCCCACATTTGGCCACAGAATCTAAGATTGTCCCCTTGTCCAAGGGGCTGATCGAGACCAAGTCGACTACCTCTACCGACACCGTTTCAGACAGGCGGTCAGCGGCTTCTAGTGCCAGATGGCGGTGGTATCCATATGTTATGACCGAGATGTCAGAACCCGGTCGGACGATCTGGGCCCGACCGATTGGGTATGTGTAATCATCAGGCGGAATAACCCCTGAGATATTGCGATAACACTTCTTATTCTCTAGGAACAGAACCGGATTCGGGTCGGCCATCGCCGAGCGAAACAGCCCGATGGTCGTCTCAACACTTGACGGGGCGACAACTTTCATGCCGGGCACGTGGGCGTAGAAGGCCTCAATGCACTGAGAGTGATACAGGGCTCCGTGAACTCCCCCACCCCAGGGGGCCCTTATCACGAGAGGCATCACAAAGTCTCCGTTGGACCTATAGCAGATCCTGGCGGCCTCACTGACTATCTGGTCAAAGGCCGAGTGGATAAAGTCAGCAAACTGAATCTCGACGATTGGTCTAAAGCCCACAAAGCCGAGCCCGATCCCTATCCCGACAATCGACGACTCGGCTAGTGGAGTATCTAGAACCCGAGCAGACCCGTACTTGTCTAGAAGCCCTCGGGTTGCCCCAAATACGCCTCCCTTGGTACCGACGTCCTCACCCATAATTAGCGCTACCGGGTCTTTGGCGAGGGTCTCATCGAGTACGTAACGAACAGCCTCGATCATATTGACCGTGGTGCCTTGGACTGCTTCGGGATCCTGATTGGTCCGCTCTGTAGTTTCTCTAGGTCCTCTTTGTGAGACCTCCAGGCTGCTTGCAACCAGGTAGGGCGACTGTAACTTTTCCTGCGGCGCGAAAACCCACTTTTGAACATCCCCAGGGGCCTGGCCAGGCTGGGCCTCGGCTACTAGGGTACTCTCTTCAATCTGCTTGCGGATCTCTTCAATAAGATCTTGTTCGAGAGCTTCGGGCAACAGGCGCTGTTCGAGTAAATATCGCTTCAGATTTGTTATTGGGTCATGCTTCTTCCAAGCCTCTACTTCGTCTCGGGCCCGATAAACCTTGTCGTCGTCGTCTGATGTGTGAGCCAAGAATCGGTAGGTCTTGCACTCAAGTAGGGTAGGGCCTTCACCGGACCGAGCCCGGTCAACTGCTGCCTTGGTGGCCTCGTACACGTCTAAGACGTCGTTCCCGTCTACTATTACCCCTGGAAGATCATAACTGGACGCCTTTTGGGCAATGTTTGTCACCGCACTCTCTTTTGAGATTGGAACTGAAATTGCGTACCCGTTATTTTCACAGATAAACACCACAGGGAGCTTGTAGATTGAGGCAAAATTGAGAGCCTCATGAAAGTCTCCCTTGGACGTCGCCCCATCTCCAAAATAACAGGCCACCACCTCGTCACCTCCGGCCATGTGAACCCCAAGTCCAATTCCTGCCGCGTGCGGGAGATGGGTTGCAATTGGCGAGGACCCGGTTATTATTCTAAGCCGCGCACTCCCCCAGTGATTTGGCATCTGACGACCCCCAGAACACGGGTCATCCCCTCTTCCTAAAGCCCCCAGAAGTATCTCATAGGGAGACAGACCACATACCAGGACCACCCCGATATCTCGGTAGTAGGGCAAAACGTAGTCGTGGCCCTTGTCTAGTGCCCAGGCACTCGCAACCTGACATGCCTCATGGCCTTGACCGGAGATTGCAAAGGAGGCCTTGCCCATTCGATTGAGAGACCACAACTTTTCATCAAGCCTTCGTGCCTGGACCATCTTGTAGTACATGTTGACCAGGTCGTCTGAAGTAAGTCCGATTGACGTGTGACGATCTTTGACGTGCAGATCAACGTTAGCCTCAAGTTGATCGAACTCAGATCCTAGGTCAACCATCTAATTCAATGATACGCCCTACTGGTCACAACATGGAAGCATTATGCCTCTAAATTATGAGATTAACCATTCTAAGTAAATTATAAATTTCTCAAGGCTTTCACCCCGGACCAGTCAATAACCGACCCTGGGCCCGGGCCACCAATGTCTATTGTGCCAATCTGGTGTGCCGGGTGACCTGCTGATTGCAGCAGGTCGATAGTGGGTTGTTTTGCATGTGGTGGAACCACACAGATCATTCCGATCCCCAGATTGAATACCCGAGACATCTCGTCGATTGATATGTTCCCAATCTCCTGGATCTCACAAAATATCCTTGGAACCTCCCAGGTCCCCGAGCAAACTTGGGCGCGAGCCCCACTGGGTAGTACTCGGGAAAGGTTCCCACAAATACCCCCACCGGTTATGTGAGCAACCCCGTGAACCTCAACGTTTGAGACCAGATCGACAATTGCTGGGGCGTAGATTACAGATGGCCTGAGCAACTCTTGCGCCAGGGTATAAGGACTGGACTCCCACGCCGGATCGTCTAGGTTTTTTGATCCAAGATTGAAAAGGACGTGTCGAGCAAGTGAGTACCCGTTGCACCTGATCCCGGGTGAACCAACTCCTATTAGAACGTCACCGACTTGAACCTGTTGTGGACTGAGTATCTTGTCTCGATCTACGAGACCTACGGCAAACCCTGCCAAGTCAAAGGAAAAACTATCCGGCTTCCCATCTGGAGTAATTTTTGGGTCCGAGGATACCTCTCTCGGGTGTTCGGCCATCTCGCCGCCTATAAGAGAACACCTGGCAAGCTTGCACCCGTCTGCAACCCCCGAGACAATCTGATGCATGATTTGTGGATCAAGACTTTCAACTGAAACATAGTCGAGCAAGAACAGTGGCCTGGCCCCGGTGCATACCAGGTCGTCGACGCACATGGCCACTAAGTCAACACCGATCGTGTCGAATCTCCCGGTCATGGTGGCGACGTATGACTTGGTTCCGACCCCGTCTGTGGAGGAAACCAGCACGGGATTTGAAATTCCGGTCCGGTCTAATCTGTATAGCCCCCCAAAGCCACCGATGGCCCCGATGACGTTACCATCATGGGTGGATGAGACCAGGTCTCTAATCTTGGAGACCGACAGCTCCCCGGCCTCAATACTTACTCCTGAGTCTTTATAGGTTATGCCATTTTCAGTCTGAGCCAATTTTGGCTCCAGATTCTGAGTAACTCATAGTTGTTATAGTCTCGGTCAACGTACTCATTCTAAAGCGTAACTAAGGCTAGAGTTCAGATCAACTTGCCTGGAGGCGAGAAGAACTGGGCTCAATCTTGACCGGGATAGGGTAGTTTCCGGTTAAACACGCGTCACAGTTTCCCTGTCCGCCTCCGACGGCCAATTTCAGGTTAGACAGACTCAGATAGGCCAAAGAATCAACCCCCAAGAACTCTTCAATCTCGTCGTGAGACAGATTTGCCGCAAGTAATTCTTCTCTCGTTGGGGTGTCTATCCCATAAAAGCAAGGCCACTCAAAGGGTGGGGACGATATTCGAAGGTGAACCTCGAGCGCTCCGGCCTCCTTCAACATTTTTACCAGGGCCTTAGTAGTAGTCCCCCTAACTATCGAGTCATCAACCACGACAATCCGCTTTCCCGCAATAGTACTCTTGAGGGGATTTAGCTTTCGTCTAACTCCGTCCGCCCGAGCGTTAGGGGAGGGATTAATAAAGGTCCGGCCAATGTAGCGATTCTTGACCAAACCCTGGCCATAGGGTATCCCAGATGCCCTGGCAAACCCTTCTCCTGCAGGAACCCCTGAATCTGGAACCCCCATAACAACGTCTGCCTCGACACTAGACTGCTCGGCTAGGCGTTCACCCATTCTCCGACGGGCCTCATTGACCTCAATGCCTCCCAGTATCGAGTCGGGCCGCGCAAAGTAGACGTACTCAAATATGCACATCTTGGGTTCTATCTTGTGAGGAGAAAACGGCTGAAGTGACTGAATACCAGCTGAACTAATCACGATCATCTCGCCCGGGTCAATCTCGCGAACAAAAGAGGCCCCGACTACATCTAGGGCCGGGGTTTCAGATGCCAGCACCCACCCATCCTCAAACTTCCCGAGACACAGAGGTCGAAAGCCGTTAGGGTCTCTAACGCCAATAATCCTCTCGGTATCCATGATCACAAATGAAAATGCCCCCTCGAGGAGGGGGAGAACTTCTAGACATGCCGACACGAGATCAATGGGTTCCCCGACAACCTGAGTCGTCGCGGCAATTGTAGGTATATCACCAGGAGTTCCCCGGTGGGAGATCCGGTTCCCGTCACTCACACTCGAAAGAAGTTCGGCCACCAGGTCGCTGTCTGACGAGAGAATTCCCGGTAGTAAACCAACCATCCCCAGGAGGGCCTCGGTATTGGTCAGGTTCCCGTTGTGCCCCATTGCAAATCCGGCCTCACCTGCCGATCTATAGACCGGCTGGGCGTTGTGCCAGGTTGACGATCCCGTGGTCGAGTACCTAACGTGCCCGATGGCCATGTCACCTGCTAGAGACGACAGGGTCCCGTCATCGAACACCGAGGCCACCAGACCCATGTCCTTGACCACAGTAATGGTCTCCCCGTCACTAGAAGCAATCCCGGCAGATTCTTGTCCACGGTGTTGTAGCGCAAATAGCCCGTCGAAGGCCTGACGGGCTACGGGAGTGCCGGGTCGGTAGATACCAAATACCCCACACGCGTCACGAGGTCGCCCTGTGCGGAGGAGTCCGTTCACCTAACCAATCCTGTCACATTTTTACCCTCAATGCTCATTCGCGCTCTACAATTGCTCTCCAAGGCAATAGACTTGGCCCGTGGTGGAAAACTGGCGCCTTCGCCAAATCGGGATCCTCCTGCTTGTGGCCGTCTTGCTTGGAGTGTTTGTTTGGGAGGCCTTTTCTAGAAATAGCAAACCCGAGAGCAACACGCCGGGTTCTCAGGTACTATCTGCCCTGGGGGCCCGGGTCAAAAAGGCCCCCGCCCAAGGCCCCCTGAGAAAACCCGGGTCGTCTCCGAAATCGACTCAGGTCCCGACCACCTCTACAGTCCCGCCAAGCTCCACGTCCGCACCGTTGCCCCAGGTTGACCTTAGCTCGGTACTTTGGGCCGAGGTTAGCTATCCTCAGGCATGCCCAAATTCCAGCCAAGCCCAGAGCCCAACCAGTCCCCCGACCGGCCAAGGCGGCCTGTCGCCGACTGTAAAGGACGTTCGGTTTATGGTACCAAATGCAAATACGTCACTAGCTGTCGTCCTGGTTCAGTGCGGATCTTCTGAGGGACCCATTGGACTTTATGTCTATGACGGTGCCACGTCGGCAACTACCCCGTCTTTGTCTCAAACCCTGATCCCGCTCTCCCAGGGGGTTGTAGGAAATAACCTAATTGCTACCACTACTCAGGTCTCGATCAAGGTAACCAGTACCAACCCTCAGGTCTCGGGGGCCTGCTGTGCTGGTCTGGCCTACACTTTGTCTTGGGTCTGGACCAACGGGGTATTTCACGCAAACTAAAGGCCTTTGCCGGAAAACTAGGACTTATGGCCCTAAAGTTGGCCGGGTACTTCTTAGATGATTACCAGTGTGAGACTTGGCGCCCCCGATTATCCTATCTTGGGTACTAGACGCAAAATTGCCCTGGGATTTCTGTGCACCACACTCATCATTACATCGCTCGACAATACAATACTCAATATTGCCCTTCCGACTCTGGTAAGAGTGTTACATGCCACCAATACTCAGCTTGAATGGATCGTTGATGCATACGCCGTTGCCTCGGCCGGGTTACTTATCTTCGCGGGAAGCCTAAGTGACCGGGTTGGCCACAAGCGACTTCTTGTATCGGGGTCGATCTTCTTTACCCTTGGATCGGCCGTGTCGGCATTTAGCGGGTCTGTATACTACCTGGTTCTTGGAAGAGCAATCATGGGAGTTGGAGCGGCATGTATCATGCCAGCCACCCTGTCACTGATCACGACCTTGTATCGCAGACACGAAGAGCGTGCCCTGGCAATTGGGATCTGGTCAGGGTCCGAAGGGCTCGGCATTGCAGCCGGACCAATTATTGGTGGCTGGCTCCTTGGGCACTACTGGTGGGGTTCGGTGTTCATGATAAATATCCCCATCGCTCTCATTGGAATGGTTGGGGTGATCTTCCTAATTCCTAGTACCCATGAAGTGGTTAGATCAAGAGGTGACTACGGGGGCGTTGCGTTGTCGATCCTGGGGATGTCGAGCCTGTTGTGGGGGATTATCGACGCCCCGGTCCACGGGTGGACCTCAATCCAAGTAGTCGGCTCGGTACTAGCCGGCGTTCTCCTTTTAGTTGCCTTTGTTCTCTGGGAGCACAGGTCAAAATATCCCTTGCTCAAACTTGGAATGTTTCGAAATCGCCGCTTCTCGGTTGCCATGGTGTCGGCCACCCTGATTATCTTTGTCCTCATGGGACTCTTGTTTGTTATTACCCAGTATTTCCAGTTCTCCCTGGGCTACTCACCCCTGAGTGCTGGTCTGAGGGTACTCCCAATTGCCCTGATACTCGGGATTGCCGCGCCAGCCTCATCAATCCTTGACCGACTTGTGGGATCTAAAATTGTGGTGGCAGGTTCCATGTTGATTATTGCGGTCGGGCTGTTCGTAATCTCGACGATCTCCATGACTTCCTCCTATGGTTCGGAACTCCCCGGGTTGCTACTTGTGGGATTTGGGGCAGGCCTAGCATTTCCCCCGGTCACCGAGTCGGTCATGGGGTCCCTGGATCTTCCACAGACCGGGATAGGTTCGGCCACCAACAGCTCGGCACTCCAATTCGGCGGTGCCCTTGGAGTTGCTGTAATTGGTACCGTCCTGGCCAGCAGGTATCAGACCCATCTAACCCAGCTAATTGGAGCCTACCCGGTTCCACCTAAGGTGCTGGGCATCATAAAGGGATCACTGGGTGGAGCACTCGCAGTCGCCCACGTGGCAGGTGGCAAGATAGGGAACCTCCTGGCAATAGGAGCCAAGAGATCCTTTGTGTCGGGTATGGATCTAGGTCTGAAAGTGGGTGGAGTTATCGCGGTAGTCTCTGGCATGATTGCCCTCGTGTTCCTCCCGGCTAGGAGAAAGCAGATTGAGCCTAAAAGTGGGGTAAGCCATGACCGGCGAGCCAGTGATCGAACACACGACCGAACTCCAGTTGGTAGCTAAGAACCGCTATAGCGGAGGCCGTGAAGTTGTTGTCACTTCCAATCTCCTACGGACAACGTTCTTGGAGGGAATCTAGAACGTCGTCTGGGACGAAAAGATCGCCTGTTCCAACTCCGACAGCCAAGTCGGGCTTGTAGTCTCCGTGAAAGTCTGAACCGCCAGTTGGGACCATGTCTAGTGAGTTGGCCAGTGAAACCAGAAGGTCTTGCTGATCTCTGCTGTAACGCCCGTAGTAGGCCTCAAGTCCAACAAGTCCCTGGTCACGCAGATCCAAAACAGCATCTTTTAGGGCAGAACCCTCCAGGCCCAAAGTGAAGGGATGGGCCAAGACAGCCACCCCACCACTTAGTCTTGCCAACTTGGCCACCTCACCGGGGGTAACCCGGGCCTTGCCCACGTAGGCCTTGGACCCCTTGCCCAGGTACTCGTCGAAGGCGTCCTGGATTGAACCAACCAGACCCTTGTCGACAAGTACCTGGGCAAAGTGAGGTCGTCCAATGGATCCCTGCCCAGCTTGTGCCCTGACCTCCTCTAGGGTTATGTCAACTCCAAGTTGGTTGAGCCGACCGATCAGGCGTCCGTTGCGCGTTTCTCGGTCGTCAAGGAGTCGGTCAAGCTCATCTTGTAGGGGCGACTGACCCGGTTGGACAAAGTAGACCAGAACGTGGCACGAGGTCCCTAAAAAGTCGCATGAAACCTCACATCCGGCAATGCAGGTAATACCAAGCTCACCGGCTCGGCGACTAGCTCGCTCAATCCCGTCAAGCCGGTCGTGGTCGGTAAGGGCAAAGTAAGAGCAACCCGCCCGTGCGGCCAACTCGGCGATCTGCTCTGGCTCACTTGAGCCATCTGAGAGGTTAGAGTGAGTATGCAGGTCTATCACGATAATTTAGGTGACCAAAGAACATGAGGTGCCCGGCCCGTCAAGATGGTCTGGTCCAGATCTCGGCAACTGAACCTAAAGAAATGTTCATGAGACCGCCAATTGCTAACCGGTCACCTTCGCAATATCCCAGTTCGCGAACGGGTACTGCGAGATCTCCTGCCATTCGGACCACCGACTGAGAACTCTGAGGAAGAATCCCGATCAAAACTCGCCCCGGACCCTCCGAGAACAGTTCCGCACTGTCTTGGATTCCACCTATTGAGAATCCGACGCCTCCAGCTATGGCCATCTCCGACAAGGCAGTCACCATTCCCCCATCAGATATATCGTGTATAGATACAACTAGCCGCTGCCTCACTAGGGAAATTACAAGTTCAGCTAGAGCAGAAAAGGCTGGCAAGCTAATCTCGCTAAGGGCACCTCCACGGTAGTCATGTAGGTCGATTGCCCAGCGCGACCCAGACACGTTGGCGTCATAGTTGCCAAGGAGGTATAACGTGGATCCCTCGACCAGCCCGATCCCAGGAGGCCGGTGGGTCAACTTATTGATCAGGCCAACAGTTGCCACAACCGGGGTTGGAGGTATATCGGTCGTCCCTGACTGGTTATAGAGCGACACGTTCCCACCTACAACTGGTAGCTTGAGGGCGTTGCATATCTCAGCTAACCCGTCAACGGTCTCTGACAGCTGCCACATTACCTCGGGGTTTTCTGGGTTTCCAAAGTTCAAACAGTTCACCAGCGCCTTGGGCGTGGCCCCAGCACAGGCCAGATTGAGAACCGACTCGGCAACCACCAATTTGGCCCCCAGACGGGGATTTAGTGAACACCACCGAGAGTTTCCGTCAATCGAGACCGCTAGGCCTTTGTCGGTCTTAGGAAGCCCGGGGGCTTTGAGCTTTAGTACCGTGGCATCCCCACCTGGGCCCACAACGGTGTTCAAGAACAACTGGTGGTCATACTGGCTATACACCCATGACTTGTCACCAGTCCCGGGTAACCCCATTAGCTCTAGCCACTCCTTGCCCAAATCTCCCACGCCTGGTGCCCGAGAACCCAACTCGAAGTTCCGTGCCTCATACCACGCCGGTACCTGAATCTCGCGGTTGTACACCGGGGCATCATCGGCCAGAGAGCTGGCTGGAAGTTCGGCCAAGACTTCCCCATCTGGTCCCGTGACTCTCAGGGCGTTGCCGGGAACTACCCGCCCCACTACCGAGTAGCTTACCTCCCACTTGTTGCAGATCTCAGCTAGCTTGTTCAGGGCATCGGGGGTGATTATGGCCAGCATCCTCTCCTGGGACTCACTGATCATGACCTCAAATGGTTCCAGGCCACTTTGTCTCAGGTGAACCTTGGACACGTCAACATCCATACCCACTCCACCGCGCGATGCGGTCTCAGAGGTCGCACAGGTAAGTCCCGCACCTCCGAGGTCTTGGATACCAACTACGACTCCTGCGTCAAGCAACTCCAGACAGGCCTCGATGAGGCGCTTTTCCTCGAAGGGGTCCCCGACTTGGACACTCGGGCGCTTTTGAGCCGACTCGTCGTCGTCTTCTAAGGGGGCCGAAGCCAGGACACTCACGCCCCCTATCCCGTCCCGGCCCGTGGTTGAGCCCAGCAAGACAGCCAGGTTCCCGGTTCCGGTGGCCCTTGCGAGCACAAGGCGTTCTGTCGGCAAGACCCCTATACACATCACATTGACCAGTGGGTTCCCCTCATAGGCCGAGTCAAAGTTCGTCTCACCACATAGTGTTGGAACCCCGACCGCGTTCCCGTACCCGGAGATCCCCGAGATTACCCCATCTGTTATCCACCTCGCCCGAGGCGAGTCGGGGGACCCAAACCACAACGAGTCCCCCAAGCAGATCGGGCGGGCACCCATGGTAAAGATGTCCCGCAAGATCCCCCCTACTCCGGTTGCGGCCCCCTGATAGGGCTCAATAGCTGACGGGTGGTTGTGGCTCTCAATTCTTATCGCCACCGCAATCCCGTCTCCCACGTCGATAACCCCGGCATTTTCACCAGGCCCGACCAGGACATGAGGGCCATCGCTCGGGAGACGCCTGAGATGAATCTTTGACGATTTATACGAGCAGTGCTCGCTCCACATGACCGAGTACATGGCCAGCTCTAGGTGATTTGGCCTTCTTCCCAGTATCGACTCAATCTTGGCGGCCTCTTCATCAGTGAGGCCTAATACTCTGTGTAGGGGCTCTGCGTTCGTCATTTTGCCGCCTCGAGGAGAGACCTAAATATGGGCAATCCGTGCGTGGACCCGAGTAAATCGTCACAGGCCCGCTCGGGATGTGGCATCATCCCGACCACATTCTTGGATTGGTTGGCTATAGCGGCAATTGAGTCAATGGACCCGTTGGGATTGTGCTCGTACCTCATCACGACCCGATCGTCTTGCAATAGTTCGTCCAAGGTGGCCTTATCACAAGTGTAGTTCCCCTCAAAGTGATTTATTGGCAGAGATAGCATTGAACCCACAGCTAACTCGCTCGTAATTACACAGTCTCGTGTTGAGATAGATACTAACTCAGGCCTACATATAAAACGCAGACCGGCATTCTTTTGAAGGGCCCCGGGTAAAAGACCGGCCTCGGTGAGAATCTGGAAACCATTACAGATCCCAAGAACAGGCCTGCCATCCTTAGCAAATTTGATAACCGCCTCCATAACCCTAGAAAACTTGGCTATAGCCCCGGGACGAAGGTAGTCTCCATGGGCAAATCCACCCGGGATGACCAGGCCTCGGACGTCACCCAGGTTGGACTCGTTGTGCCAGACCAATCTGGGAATTGCCCCGACGAGTTCCAGGGCCTCGCACACGTCGTACTCACAGTTTGAGCCCGGAAATACAACTACCCCAACGGAAATCTGCAAGGTATCTAGTCGCTCGCCTGAACTGGCTCGACAACAATCGAGGTGTCCTCTATAACCGGGTTAGCCAAGAGGCGGTCACATACCAACTGGACTATTTGTCGGGCCTCCTCGGAGTTGGCCGCGTCCAGAGAAAACCGGATCGCCTTACCAACTCGGACCTGGGAGATGTTCTCAAATCCCAAGGCGGGAAGGGCCCGCTCGATGGTTGCCCCTGCCGGGTCGGCAATTGCCGCCTTCAAGTCAACCTCTACTAGAACCTTGAACTTCATCTATACCAACTATCGAGGCTCTTGCCCGAGATTGCCTCATAGGCAGAGCGATACCTCTGGGAGGTCTCCTCAACCACATGGTCCGGGAGGGCTGGGGGTGGGGGCAACTTGTTCCAACCAGTTGACTCGAGCCAGTCTCGGACGGGTTGCTTATCAAAGGACGGAGGACTCGTCCCGGGTTTCCAAGCGTCCAGAGACCAGAATCGAGACGAGTCCGGGGTAAGAACCTCATCGCAAATGGCTAGCTCGCCGTCTATAATGCCCAACTCGAACTTGGTGTCAGCAATGATAATTCCGGCCTCAAGTGCACGCTTTACCCCCCGTTCATAAGCCGCTAGACAGAGTTCACGCGCCTTGTCAGCCATCTCGTTCCCGATTAGCTCTCGAGCCTGATCAAATGAAATATTCTCATCGTGGCCCTCGGTGGCCTTGGTGGACGGGGTAAATAGGGGACTTGGAAGGCGGTCTGACTCGATGAGACCTGGCTCAATGGGCATGAAGTGTATCGTGCCTTTGGTCGAATACTCCTTCCATGCCGACCCCGAGACGTATCCCCTGACTATACACTCAATGGGTAGCATCTGGGCCTTCCTGACCAGAACGGCTCGCCCTGCTACGTCCGGGCCGATCTCTTTGTACTCCTCAGGAAAGTCGGCCGGGTCGGCCGAGATTAGGTGGCTAGGGGCCAGATCCGATAGCTCGTCGAGCCAGAAACAGGTCATGGCATTTAGTACCCGGCCCTTGTTGTCAATAGGCCTGTCTAAGATGACATCGAATGCTGAGATCCGGTCTGAGGCGACCATCAGGTAAGTCTCGTTGTTGACCTCGAAGATTTCTCTAACCTTGCCCGAGTATATGTGTTTTAGTTCACCCATGGTGGTTGCCTCCGCTATTGCTCAAGTAGTGTTGAATGGCCACAGTTTAGTGGGACCAGCTTTGACTTTGCTAGGCCAGTTCGAGGGAACTAGCCGGGTAGGAGACCTGGAACGGTCCCGACTTTCCAGTCAGGCCCACGTCGATCGGGGGCAAGAGCACACTTGAAGGGAAAACCTTTAGGTCTGGTTTGGCATCAGGAAGGTTCTGGACAGATATAGTCATCAATATAATGCGAGCCAAGATATCAACTATTGCGCTTATAATCGGGTTAATCGGAGCTTCGTGTGGTTCTACAGCTGGCAGCTCGCTCTCAAGTTCAACCACATCTCAATCCTCTGACCAGATCCCGGGAACTAACGCTCACTCGTGGATAATCAGTGCTGGTAGTATTTCCCGCCTCCAGCGCGCTGGACTACCTTCCTCGCTTTTCAAGGAATTCTTCAACCAACCATCAACCTTTGTGATCGTCCGTGGTGGAAGGCCCGACGACCTCGTCCCCAAGGCAACCCCAGTCTGGGACTTCACGAGTACACGAACACTATTGCATGCACTACAGACTAACCGTATCCCTGGAAATATCCATTTTCTGCTTTTGGATCTTGAGCACTGGTCTCTAACACCGGCGACCGAGCAGGCCAATCCAGTTGCCTCTGCCCGCCAAGCATTCCAGGCTGCCGAGAAATATGGTAAGTACCTTATTTTTACACCGGCCGTCGACCTAGTAAGTGCCATTGAGCCCAACGAACATCTTGCGGGCTCTGAACGCTATAGCAGTTTCGATGCCCAAGTGGTCGCACCCGGGGTGAAAGTTAGCAATATTTTTGAGATCCAGTCCCAACAGACCGAAGGAACACCCTTTGCGACCATCTTCGCACCAGAGGCTATCAAAGTAGCACTCTCCTCCCATTTGCGTGCGAGAGTATTCGCTGGGCTTAGCACAAACCCTGATGGCCGAAGGGTAACTTCAACTGACCTACTCGAGCTCTACTTGGCTGCCATCAAAGCAGGCGCAACTGGCTTTTGGCTCAATATTCCTGAAGCAGGAGTTGCTTGCCCGGCATGCGGTAAAGCCCAGCCATCGGTCGCGGTGGCCTTCCTTGAGGGCCTTCCAGTACGATCCGAATCATCCATTAAATAGTCAGACACATTTGTAAAAACGTTCGAGGTCCCCTAAGAAATACTGCCCAACGCGTCTATAGTTAGTCCGGCATTTTTTAGTAACCGGTCAATTGAAAATATCTCTTCAAGCCTAGCGGAGGGGACTGTTACTTCACGGTCTTGGGTCAAGACCTCCTTGAGATCCTTCCCTTCATCTAGGGCAACCCGGGTATCTCGTTGAACGATCCTATAGGCGCTATCTCTATCTAGACCACCCCGGATCAGCTCCAAGAGGACCGACTGGCTAAAACTTACCCCACGGGTCCGTTGGATGTTGAACATCATCTGGTCGGGATTTACTTCAAGGCCATCGATCAGATTGGTCATCTTTCGAGTAGCGTAGTATGCCAGCTGGGTTGCATCAGGAAGAACTACTCTCTCGACTGACGAGTGCGAGATGTCTCTTTCGTGCCACAAGGCCACGTTTTCGAGACCTGCCCCTAAAAATCCTCTCAAGATCCTGGCAATTCCACAAAGGCGCTCCGACAAGATTGGATTTCTCTTGTGAGGCATTGCCGATGAACCCTTTTGTCCGGTCTTGAAGGGCTCAAAAACCTCGCCAACTTCGCTGCGTTGTAGGTGGCGGATCTCGGTTGCAAAGCTCTCAATTGACGACCCGATTGAGGCCAGAGCGTAGAGATACTCACCGTGACGATCCCGGGCAATGACCTGGGTGGCCGGAACCGGGGTAAGCCCGAGGGCCGAGCAGACCTCTTGCTCGACTTTGGGATCGATGTTTGAGTAGGTCCCAACCGCCCCGGACAATTTACCCACAGAGATAACCTCGCGGGCCCGTTTCATACGGGTTCGGTCCCGGTCGACCTGTAGGCACCACAGGGCCAACTTGGCCCCAAAGGTCGTTGGTTCGGCTGCCATCCCATGAGTTCTCCCCATCATTGGGGTCGAGGCATGTTCCAGCGCTCGGCTCTTCAATGCTCCGACCAATCCGTCGAGGGCCGAGATTACCTGATCGCACGCCCGGGTGAGGGCGCATGAGAGAGCCGTGTCTACCACATCTGAAGAGGTCAGCCCATAGTGAATCCATGACCCCTGTGGGAACCCGATCTTTGTCTGGGTAACGTCCACAAATGCGGCAACGTCATGATCGGTTACCCGTTCACGCTCGGTCACCTCGGCGACAAAGTCTCCGTCGACAACTGGGGCATGCCCCCTACAAAACTCGGCTTCGCCTTGGGGGATAAAGCCCAGCCGGGCCCAGGCCTCGACACTTAGCAACTCAATCTCAAGCCAGGTTGAGAACCTGGAGATATCACTGAATATCTCGGTAATTTCCGGTGAGCTATAGCGCTCAATCACGATTGCATCCAACTGGGGTGCCCCTAGCCGCGGCACCCGAACGTCTGTCTCCCAGCCTAGCGTGCACCGCTCGCCCTGAACTCATCTAGGCGCTTGGCGAGTTTGTCGTCGAGGACCCCGAACATCTCAATGGCAATCAGGGCTGCGTTGGCCGCCCCGTCGATGGCCACCGTGGCTACCGGGATCCCACTGGGCATCTGGACCGTGGCATACAAAGCATCGACTCCCCCTATCGCCCCACCCGAGAGTGGAACCCCAATAACCGGTAAGGTCGTGTGGGCTGCCACGACCCCGGCTAAGTGGGCCGCCATTCCGGCCCCGCAGATAATTGCCCCGTATCCTGCCTCCCGGGCCGACGAGGCAAAGTCGGCCACAACTTTAGGGGTCCTGTGTGCCGACATGACATGCTCTGAACAGGGCACCTCGAAGCGCTCTAGCATCTTGATTGCTGGCTCCATCTTGGGTTTGTCGTTAGCAGAACCCATCAAAACGGCCACCTTCTTCATATACCACCTCTCTTGATAAGTGCCCTAGAAACTTGCAATGTCACTCCTGAAATGTACCCCAGGCCAGGTTATCTTGGCCACTGCCCGATAGGCCCGTCGGCGGGCCTCAACAAGGTCCCTTCCTATGGCTGTCACATTTAGGACCCTACCCGAGTTAGAGACCAAGTTTCCCCAAGAGTCCACTGTGGTCCCGGCATGTAGAACTGACACCCCGTCGTCCTCTTCAGCGGCTTCAATCCCGACGATAGTACCGCCAATATCCAAGGGGCCCTGTGGGTATCCCTTTGAGGCCATAACCACGCCCACGCAGGCCTGATCTAAGAACTCGGGCCAAGTCTTGAGATTTCCCTGGGCTACCTCCAACAAGATCGTAGTGAGATCGTTAGCCATAAGTGGCAGGACTACCTGGGTCTCGGGGTCCCCTAGTCGAATATTGAACTCTAAAATCTTCGGGCCAGCCGAGGTGATGATCAACCCTCCATACAAGATCCCCCTATAGTCAATCCCGAGGACGTTGAACTCACGTACTAGGGGTTCAAATGCACTCTTGATTACCTCGTCTACTAATTGTGGTGTGGCCAGAGCAACTGGAGAGTATGCCCCCATCCCTCCCGTGTTTGGCCCCAGGTTGTTATCTCCCACCCGCTTGTAGTCTTGGGCAGGCTGTAGCCCAAACACCCGACTCCCGTCACACAGAGCCATCACAGACAGCTCTGGACCGTCTAGGAACTCCTCGACAACTACCCTGGTCCCGGCCGTCCCGAAAGTCTCCCCCGAGAGTTTTCCCTCCAGGTCGTAGATGGCCTCGTCGAGGTCAGGGGTCACCAAGACCCCCTTGCCGCCAGCCAGGCCGTCTGTCTTTATTACATAGGGTGCCCCGAGTGATTTTAGGAATGAGATGGCCTGAGGTACCTCGTCGGCACCAAAACTCTCGAACCGGGCACTTGGAATTGCTGCCCGGGCCAAGACCTCCTTCATCCAGGCCTTGGACCCCTCTAGTCGTGCCCCGTCACGACCGGGACCGACCACGAGGCGGCCTCGGGCTCTAAGACGGTCGGCCAACCCGTCGACCAAGGGAACTTCGGGACCAATAACGAACAGGTCAGCGTCAATCTCCTCGGGACTCTCCGAGGCATTTTCAAAGTCACGTCCGGTTCCCGGGTTTCCCGGGGTTACAACAACCGTGGCCGATTTCGACAGGGCCCGAGCCAGGGCATGCTCTCGGGCCCCGGCCCCAACGACGCATACCCTCATTGCGAGCGTCTCTGGTGAGAGCTACTTGGCAAAGTCGACAAACTGCTTGCGACCAGGACCCACCCCTACCAGACTCACAGGAACTCCAACTTGGGACTCCAAGAAGCCCACGTACTCCCGGGCCTCCTTGGGGAGGTCGTCTAGACAGGTCAACTGGGAGATGTCGGTCTTCCATCCAGCGAGCTCGAAGTAGATCGGTTCAACCTTGTGCAAGGTCGACTGGTGATAGGGGATCTCCTCAGTTATATCGTCGCCTACCCGGTAGCCGGTACAGACCCGCACGGTCTCCAGGGCATCGAGCACGTCCAACTTGGTCAGAGCTATCTCCGACAACGAGTTGATGGCCACTGCCTGGCGGGCCATGACACAGTCAAACCAACCCGGGCGCCTGCGTCTTTTGGTATTGGTCCCGTACTCGTGGCCCCGTTCAACCAGCAGGTCTGCAATATCCCCGGTAACCTCGGTCGGAAACGGGCCGGCCCCAACCCGGGTGACATAGGCCTTGGCAATCCCGACCACCCGGGTAATATCGCGAGGACCTATCCCGGTCCCCACGCAGGCTCCCCCGGCGGTCGGGTTGGACGAGGTCACATACGGGTAGGTTCCGTGATCTAGGTCTAGGAAGGTTGCCTGGGCCCCTTCTGCTAAGACCTCTTTCCCCTCGGCCAGGCACCGGTGAAGAAACGACGTGGTATCCCCGATAAGCTTGGCCAGTTTGGGGGCATACGTGTCCAAGTACAGGTCCCCCATGGCCTTTGGGTCCATGGGAAGCCGGTTATAAACCTTGGCCAAGATGGCGTTCTTTTCTTTCAGGACACTCTCTAGCTTTTCTCGAAAGATCTTGGGATCCAAGAGGTCTTGAACCCGGATTCCAACCCGGGCTGCCTTGTCAGAGTATGCCGGTCCAATCCCGCGTTTGGTCGTCCCCAAAGAGTTCTTACCTAAGTATCGTTCTGTGACCTTATCGAGTTCTAAGTGGTACGGCATGATCAGGTGGGCGTTTCCCGAGACCATGAGTCGAGAGGTGTCAACCCCTCGCGACGCGAGCATTTCTAGCTCTTCAAAGAGGGTCTGAGGCTCTACAACGACCCCGTTACCGATCACCGGGGTTATGTGCGGATACAAGATCCCTGACGGGACCAGCTGAAGCGCGAAGGTCTCCGAGTCAACCACGATCGTGTGGCCAGCGTTGTGACCACCCTGGTAGCGCACGACCACGTCCATCTCCTCGGCGAACAGGTCGGTTAGTTTTCCCTTTCCCTCATCACCCCACTGGGTCCCGACAACTACTGTAACTGGCATGTCCCTCTCGGAATCCTCCTAAACAAAGTAACCGGGCTATTATAAGCTAACGGCGGCGATACGGGACCGGGGGTGTCGCGGCCCCGGTAAAGGGTACTATGTCTCGCCGATAATGGCGGTGAACCTTTTCAATCTCATCCTTGGCTACCTCGGCAAGCTTGACCAGTTCGCCCCTAAGGCGCTCCACCTCGTCCTCTAGGGCGATAACTCTTTTGACCCCTTCGAGGTTGAGCCCGTCGGCGGTAAGCTCACAGACCCGCCTGAGTCTCTGGATGTCACGGTCTGAGTACCTCCTAGACCCCCCGTGGGTTCGGGCCGGATCAATAAGGCCCTTTCGCTCATATATTCGCAGGGTCTGGGGATGTACCCCGGCCAGCTCAGCGGCTACCGAGATCACGTACAGGGCTCTAGAGGATATCTCCCCGGAAATCCTCTTTACGGGGTCCCCAATGGATGCCGTCCCGTATCCTCCCGATCTGTCAAACCCAAAATTGCTCATAGCTCTGCCTCCAGGGTTCTGCGTGGTGTCTCATAGGTTACCCGCGCCAAGGCCTCGATGGCCTGCTTTTGGTCATCTGAGATCTCTCTGGGTATAACCACCTCGACGGTTACCAAGAGGTCACCAGCCCCTTCCTTTTTGGGGATCCCGCGACCTTTTACCCTGAAGGTCTTACCCGACGGGGTCCCCTGGGGAATCTTTACCTTTACGGGCTTGTCTAAGGTGGGAACCGTAACCGTAGTGCCCAAGACGGCCTCGGGATAGGTGAGGGGCACTGACACGGTCAGGTCCTTTCCCTTGCGGCCAAAGACCGGGTGACTTCCCACTCTGACGTTTACGAACAGGTCTCCAGCCGGGCCGTTGTTGCGACCTGGCTCACCCCGGCCCTTGATGCGGATCCGCTGCCCGTTATCGATACCCGGGGGGACCCTAACCTTGACCTGACGTGGGCGGTGTTCAATCCCAGTTCCCCCGCAGGTTGGGCACTCCTTTTCAATACTAATCCCCCGACCATTGCATTTCGGACAAGGCCTTGAAAACGAGAACAGACCCTGGTTGTCGTCCAAGACTCCCCGACCCTGACAGTCGGTACAGATCGAGGGTTTGGTCCCCTTGGCTGCCCCGGTTCCCCCGCACTGGGAGCACACGGCATCACTGGTCACATTTACCGACGTCGTTACCCCTTCTATGGCCTCCTTGAAATCAATGTGTAGTTCCGCCTCAATGTTTGCCCCCCTCTGGGGGCCTCCCGATCCCGGGCTGCCCGAAGCCCTGCCACCTCGGTTGAACAGGCCCGTAAAAACGTCTCCCAGGTCGTCGAATCGGAACGTGAAGTTGCCTCCTCGTGCCCCGGCTCCGGCACCCACTAGACCGTGTTGGCGAACCTCGTCGTACTCCTTGCGCTTGGCCGGGTCGCCTAAAATATCGTATGCAGCCGAGATCTCTTTGAATTTCTCCTCTGACCCGGGGTTTGCGTCAGGGTGATACTGCTTAGCCAACTTGCGATATGCGCGAGTTATGTCACGATCTAGGGCACTTTGTGGCACCCCAAGGACCTTGTAGTAGTCCTTCTCAAACCATTCTCGGTGCGCGGCCATCTACAACCTCCCTCGGGTAACCGGGCCGAGACTGTGCCCGAGAGACGAACCCGCACGCACCGGCTAGCCTCTTACCTTGACCATGGCCGGCCTGATCACCCGTCCCTTGAATAAGTAGCCAGCCCTCATTACTTCGGACACCTCTTGCACGGACGGCCCGTCGCCTGGCGACCCACCTGTCTCATATGCCACGGCCTCGTGAATTGCAGGGTCAAAGGCCTCCCCGAGGGGATCAATCCTGGTAAGCCCCACCTTTTCAAGGGCCTCTCCAATATTAGCGGCCACCATCACGAGGGTACTGTCCACGACACCCAGTTCACCTTGCCCAGGGTCGCCCGGGTTTGCCGAGTGAGCTATAGCCAGGTCGATGGTGTCTAACACCGGCAGGATCTTCTCGATAATGGCCTGCTCGGATTTAACCTGAGCTTCGTGTTCTTGTTTAATAACTCTTTTTCGGTAATTTTCAAAGTCAGCTTGAACTCTTCTGGTTGTCTCCACTAGCTCTGCCTTCTCTAACTCCAATTCGGCCACCTTGACCAGCAACTCGTTGTTGAGGGCCTCTAGTTGTTGGGACTGCATCCGTGGTCCCCCACCTGGCTGAGAACCGGCCTGTCTTGATGGTTGGCCTGACTGCTTGGAACCCGCCACCTGGGAGTGAGCCCCCGGTCGCGTCCCTGGCTGGGCCCCGAGGCCAGACTTGCTCGAATTCCCTGGTTGAACCGGTTGGCTCGGAGGACTCTTGAGGTGACCCGAGACCCCTGAACCGCCTGGATCGGAGAGTTCGTCAAGCACTGAAGCCCCGGCCCCGGTGGGCGATTCGGTGTCATGGTTGGCCGCCTCGGAAATGTCTTGGGATCCGTCAGTTGGCCCTGGCTCGCCAACGAGATCCTTTACTTGGCTATAGGCCCGTTGGGCCTCCTTTTTCCTCCGCTCGGCCTCACCAGACTCAATATCGTCTCCCGACCCATCTGGCTGGTCGAACGGCAGTGATCCTTCCCGGCCGGACTCACCGAGATAGTCGGTCATGACCCAGCTTCGTCAACGATCTCGGCATCGACGACCTCGTCATCGGAGGGCGCCCCAGTTCCGGCTGCCCCGCCAGGTGCGTCGGCCGCCGACTGCTCATAGAGCTTCTGGGCAAACTCTTGAGACGCACTCATCAACTTGTCGGTGGCATCTTTTATCGCCCCCACGTCGGTTCCGGCCAGGGCCTCCTTGAGGGAGGTCAGCCCATCAGACACCGCCTCGCGGTCTTGTGGGCTTAGTTTATCTCCCTGGTCGGCAAGGAGTTTCTCGGTACGATACACCAAGGTGTCCGCGTTGTTTCGGGCCTCGGCCTCTTCTTTGCGTCGAACGTCCTCTTCTGCATGCGCCTCGGCATCTCTAACCATTCGATCAATATCGTCTTTCGATAGAGATGACTGGCCAGAAATTGTTATCGACTGTTCTTTCCCTGTAGCCCGGTCTTTTGCGGAAACGTGTACGATCCCGTTGGCGTCAATGTCGAAGGTAACCTCAATCTGGGGAATCCCCCGAGGTGCTGGCGGAAGGTCGACCAACTGAAACTTGCCCAGGGTCTTGTTGAAAGTGGCCATCTCGCGCTCTCCTTGGAGTACGTGAATTTCAACAGAGGGCTGTCCGTCTTCGGCCGTGGTAAACACCTCGGTCCTCTTGGTCGGGATGGTGGTGTTTCTCTCGATCAGCTTGGTCATGATTCCACCTTTTGTCTCTATCCCTAAAGACAGTGGGGTCACGTCTAGCAAGAGGACGTCTTTTACCTCACCCTTTAATACCCCGGCCTGAATTGCGGCCCCGACAGCCACTACCTCGTCGGGGTTTACCCCCTTGTGGGGTTCCTTGCCCGTCAAGCCCTTAACCAGGTCCTGGATGGCTGGCATCCTGGTCGACCCACCCACCAAGACCACGTGGTCGATCTTTTCCTTAGTGAGCTTGGCATCTTTTATGGCCTGTTCGAATGGACCCTTGCAGGCCTCGACCAAGTCGGCGGTGAGTTCGTCGAACTTGGCCCGGGTCAACTTGTCCTCTAAGTGTTTGGGACCCTCGGAGGTGGCTGTTATAAAGGGTAGATTGATTGTGGTCTCCTGTACCGAGGACAGCTCTACCTTGGCCTTCTCAGCGGCCTCCTTGAGTCGTTGGAGGGCCATCTTGTCACTGGCCAGATCAACTCCCTCTTTGTCCTTAAAGGACTTTACCAACCAGTCTATAACTCTTTGGTCCCAGTCGTCACCACCCAGATTGGTGTTACCCGAGGTCGACTTGACCTCAAATACCCCGTCGCCAATATCGAGAATCGATACATCAAATGTTCCTCCGCCAAGATCGAAAACCAGAACGGTCTGATCCTCACCCTCTTTGTCAAGGCCGTATGCCAGGGCTGCCGCGGTGGGCTCGTTGATTATCCTGAGTACTTCAAGACCTGCAATCTGTCCGGCCTCTTTTGTGGCCGTGCGCTGGGCGTCGTCAAAGTATGCCGGAACGGTTATAACGGCCTGGTTTACCGTGTCACCGAGATAGCTTTCGGCGTCTCTCTTGAGCTTCTGTAAGATCCGGGCCGAGATCTCCTGGGAGTTGTAGTTCTTCCCGTCGATGTCTATCTTCCAATTGGTCCCCATCTGACGCTTGACCGACCGGATTGTCCGGTCCGGGTTGGTAATCGCCTGGCGCTTGGCCACCTCTCCAACTAACACCTCTCCGGTCTTGGAAAAGCCGACCACCGAAGGGGTTGTCCGGCTTCCCTCGGCGTTGGGAACCACAGTTGGCTCTCCGGCCTCCAGAACACTCACAACCGAGTTGGTCGTCCCTAAATCAATACCTACTGCCTTTGGCATGTCTTGCTTGCCTCCAAAATCTTCTATGTCACTGTGTCGCCCTAGGATTGGTCGACCTGGCTGGGGAATACCTACCTATGGTAGGCCCAGCCCGATCAACTTGCCGAGTTTAACCTCAATTTTCAAGTATATTTATAATTGCATTATAGCAAACTTGAGTCTAATAATATCAAGTTTGTCAATACAATGTCAAGATTTCTGTTTCGGTGTCACAACTTTGAGGTGGCCTTGACCTGTCGGGCTGGAGTTCTTGATCTCCCGGGCACTTTGATAGGACAGATCTGGATACCCGGGTGAGTTGGCTCTAGATTGATAGGCGTGACCCACCTGGTTCTACTCCGCCACGGACAATCCACCTGGAATGCCGAGAACAGGTTCACCGGTTGGACCGACGTGGACTTGACTATTCATGGGGTAACCGAAGCCATGTCGGCCGGGGAGATGCTCAAAGACTCCTCCGCGTGCCCGCCGATAACCAAGGTCCACACGTCCCTGCTCACTCGGGCCGCCAGAACGGCCTCGGTGTGTTGTGAGTCCCTCGGTCGGACCTGGCTGCCGGTTGATCGCAGTTGGCGCCTCAACGAGCGCCACTACGGAGCCTTACAGGGAATGGACAAAAAACAGGCCACCGAGCACTTCGGGGCCGACCTGGTGAAGATCTGGAGACGGAGCTATGACGTACCACCCCCGGCCTTAGACGTAGAAGACGAGCGACACCCCAGCCATGACCCACGCTATAGTCGAGTCCCGGTGAACCTCCTACCAGCAACTGAGTGCCTGGTCAGCGTGCTTGATCGACTTCTTCCATACTGGGCCGACAACATCGTTCCTGACCTCATCTTTGGTGAGACCGTGTTGGTGGTGGCACACGGAAACTCACTTAGGGCCTTGGTAAAGTACTTGGACAACATATCTGACAGGGATATTCTAGACGTTGAGATCCCCACGGGGATGCCCTTGGTCTATGAGATAGACGCCAACCTGAGGCCCTCTAAGGACGTTCCCTTAGAAGAAAGATATCTGGTCAGTCCCGACGAGGTACGCCGGGCACAGGCCGAGGTTGCCGCCCAGGCCGACATTTAGACCTATCTAACTCGTCCCTTCGACAGTAAAGATCGGGTTCGTCGGATCGGAGGATGACCCGACGAACCCTGTTTCGGAAGCCCCCAACCCCAACTGAGCGTACCCGGCGCTGGAATTACGCACGTGGGCGGGCCAGCTCCCGAGCGTGCGCCCCCGGAAGATGGGCTATTACCCGTGTGGGTTCTCCGGGGGCGGCGCTCTTTCACGTGGAACGCCCTAGGTGCTAGAGGGCATCTGATCCTCTTTCGCCGGTTCGGACTCGGACCACGTCACTCGCATCGGTGACCCAGACTTTCCCGTCCCCGATCTTTCCGGTCTTGGCAGCGTTCACGATTGCCTCGACAATGTCTTGGGCCTGTGAATCGTCGGCGAGTACCTCCACTTTTACCTTTGGGACCAGGTCGACCTCGTACTCAGCACCCCGATATACCTCGGTGTGACCTCGCTGGCGTCCCGCACCCTGGACTTCTGATACGGTCATCCCTTCAATCCCGACGCTCCGGATCGCGTCCTTCACGTCGTCTAGCTTGAAGGGCTTTATAACTGCGGTAATGAGTTTCAACTTATAACCTCCTCTCAAGAATTCTCGTACGAAACCGACGCCGATGCCATTCGCCCTAGTGTTTCAGGCGGAATTACCTCTTCGTCGTGCACAGCGGCATCGCCGATCTCAAGAACTTCGTCAGGCATACGAAGCGGTGTTATCAGGCCCACGACCTTGAGCAAAATAAAGGTCACCACGGCGTCGTAACCAATTATCGTCAGGGCCGCAAAGAGCTGGATCATTACCTGCCAGGGGTGTCCAAAGAACAACCCCGCAGACGAGGCTGCCGGGGTCTTCCCGGTACCCACATAGACAATCATCGTGGGATCCGCAAAGAATCCCGTTAGGATCCCTCCAAAGAACCCCGCAATCCCGTGCGTGTAGACCACCCCCAGTGCGTCGTCCACCTTGTTGAACGGTCTAATCTTAGACAGGTAGTACCAGGCGAAGAACACGATTACACAGTCGATCACCCCGATCATCATTGCACCGAAACCATCCACGTAACCGGCTGCTGGAGTAATACCAACTAACCCGACGATCATTCCATTTATTGCACCCAAGAAAGTTGGCTTTTTCATAGGGGATGCCACCATGTCTAGGATCACCCAGGTAAGAAGTGCCGTTGCCGTACACAGGTTGGTGTTGAGGACTGCCGCTGCCGCGTCAGCCCCGGCAAAGTACGGGTCGCCTCCATTGAATCCACTCCAGCCGAGCCAGACAATACCGGCACCCACGGCCACGAGCAACAGGTTGTTGGGCACGGCGTGCTCCCGGTCTCGTTTGAGCCTGGGTCCAATAACGGCCGCCGCAACAAAGCCTGACGTCCCGGCAGCTAAGTGGATGACGTATCCCCCTGAGAAGTCAAGGGCTCCTTTTTGTGCCCAGTAGCCTCCACCCCAAAGGAGAAATGCGTTTACCGTGTACACAAAGGTGGACCAAAGTGGGACAAATAGCATCCAGGCCTTCACGCTCATTCTGCCCAGCACGCTTCCCAAGAACAAGAGAGGGGTAATTCCGGCAAACACAAACTGGAACCACACCAGGCTAGACATCGGGAACCTAAATGGAGGCATTGAACCAATCCCGGACACCTGAGGAATGTTTGCCTGGGACTGGAGTCCCTCGTGACTAAGGACCGTTCCGGGCTTTCCGATAAAGTTATGGAAGATCCCGTGCCCCACCCCCGTCCAGGAGTTCCCAAAACCCATCTTGAACGAGAACAGTACCCAGCACACTAGGACTAGCGAGAACCCGGTAAAGGCCATGAACATGGTGTTGACTGCCCACTTTTTTTGGACCAGCCCGCCGTAAAGTACGGCAAGCCCGGGTATGCTCATTAGCCCGACCAAGACTCCGGCAACCAACTGCCAGGTATTGTCTCCGGAACTCAACCAATGCTGATATGGGACCAGGGCACCTAACATGATCTCTGATCTTCCTTCACAGTATTTCCTCCTGTAATTCGTGACGGCTTACCGTCAGTTGTGAATATATGCGACCTAGCCAGAGAGCTCCGTTGATCGTTGGCCGAGTACGCGTGGCTTGGAAAGGTATGACCCGTTCCGCCTACCAGCATTACCAAGGCGTGTTTCACGACCGAGTCAGGTTTGTTACGACACGATTAACTAATTAGACCAGCGGGGAACCGGCAGGACCTGGCGCCAAATGTTATGATTTCAGACATGGGTCAAGACAGTAAGCTGGTTCAGTTATCCAATATGTGGATGTTTTCCGAGTGCTCCAAGGCAGAGCTTTCCAAGATCGGGAGGGTTGCAGATGAGATCTCGGTATCTCCTTCCAGCATCCTTTGTGAAGAAGGTCGCCCAGGATTTGAGTTTTTCTTTATCCTAGAGGGTCGGTGCGCGGTAAAGAGACGCGGGAAGAAGGTCGCGACCCTAGGACCCGGTCAGTACTTTGGTGAACTCTCTCTCTTGGACAAGAGGCCTCGCTCAGCCACGGTTATAGCAGAAACCACAACATCACTGCTCGTCTTAGGCCAAAAGGAGTTCAACTCAGTCATGGCCGACATGCCCAGGTTGGCCCACAAGCTCCTCATCGCCATGGCTGGTCGCCTGCGGGCTTCGGACGCAAAACTCTACAACTAACCCCCGAAAGATCTAAGCGAAACATTGTCTGTTCGAGTCGGCAATTCCTGGGGCAAATTTACCGCACTTGATTCTGGTTGCTATATCAAGTCTATGTCTCTCAACTCCCAGCGAGACGTAATATCTAGTTTTCTATAGCATCGTGACAGGTGATGGTCAACCGTTTTTGACGAGATGAACAATCGGGCGGCTATGTCGTCATTACTAGCTCCGCTGGCTGCAAGTCGTGCTACCTGTAATTCGCGGACTGTCAAATGATTATCCTTTTGAGAATTTCGTCTCTGCCTGGCACCCGCACTAGATAGTTCTTCATCAACAAGCCTCAAAAGATGATTAGCATCACTGGCTTCCAACAACTCAGCCGCTTTGTACAGTACTTTGCGAGATTGTTGGAGTTGACCGTCGCGACGTAAACACTTCCCATAGCTGTAGAGTGTTTCTGCTTTCAGAATTGGCATTTGAAGGCCTTCAAGTAAATCCATTGCATTTTGGAAGTGCTCACTTACTTGCTCTATTTGGTTATTTTGCCTTGCAAGTAGCGCCTTCCCATTCTCTAAGACAACTCTTGGGGCAGTACACGGTATTTGATTTGAAGCCGACTCCAGGTCAACAATGACATCGTAAGCGCAATCAAACCTTCCGGCGGCAATAAATACTTCGATGGCAAGACTATGCCAGGGCACCACACAAGGTTCAAGAGGTCCTATTTTCCTCGATAGACCAAGACTCATCTCTGCTTTGTTGGCTGCTTCTTGGATCGAACCTTGAATAAATGCGTCCCGACAATCGACAGTGTTTATCCACAATTGTACGTCAGAGGTACCTCCGACACCCTCGGTGAACTGCTTCTTTGCCCGCTCAGATAGTTCTTTGGATTCAACAGAATTGCCCAACAGTTGATTTACGTAGGCAAGTAGCGCGAATACGTGGAGACCCGATCCATCAATCGTCTCCGATACCGTCAAGGCACCCAAGAGAATCTCCTGAGCCTCTTTCAATCTACCTATTCTCCAAAGCGTATCAGCATGACCTACTGAATAAAAGACATGGGAAAAAATATTGACTTGGGACAACGGAGATGGCTTAACTATTTCGTACATCATGAGAGCATTCTCAAAATGCTCAAGCACATTTGAAGCACCTATATAAGCCCAAGCTGGGTTCCAGCTTGAAGTAGCAGTTCTAAAGCGAAATTGCGGGTCTTTCCCGACTAGGTCAATTGAAGATTTAATTAGGTCGTATCCAGATGCATCTGCACTTACGACTCTTACAATTCCTTCAGCACACAGGCAGGATGCCCTTAACCAAATGTCATCGATTGGACAAATATCAATTGCATCACGTGCCCTTCTTATCTGCTCCAGCGCCTCCCTGGTACCAGACAATACCCAATTTGTAAGCGCATCTTCCAAGAGTAATTTTGCTCTAGAACGCGGATCTAGTTCGCCGAGATAGTCGAACCTATGATCTAAAACAGTTGGTGAAGATGAACTTGGGCTAATCGCATCGCTTGCTTGCCCACCAACCCCGATTGCCGATGAAATCGGTAAGGGTAATTGAAAATCGCCAATTGTAGCTCCTTGCGTGTGCCCAAGCTTGCTAATGGTTTCACATTTCGACAGTAGGCTTGCTGCGTCTGCCAATTGTCCTTGGGTTGGTTTTGACAAAACCGGTTGTAATTCAGATCGGTCCAGCCTTGTCAAGATACTGCGAGCAATCGTTTTTGCTTCCTCGATTCTACCAACTGTAATAAGACAGAAAGCAAAATCTAACAGTAGCTGGACTGGGGGATCATCGCCACTAACGTCAACCGCCTTCTCAAAAAGTGATGTAGCTGTTGCTACTGCTCCATAGGTGACTGAACGTTTTGCACAAATCTGCAGTAGTTCAATTGAAGATACATCTCCTTCGTGCACGCTATTTTGAACATGAAATGCAATCTCTCCGAGTGGAGCATTTTGAGATTCCAGGATCTTGGAAGCACGGTAATGTAGCTGTTCACGGACTTGAATATCGATGTCGTCATACAGTGCTTGACGAAAAAGCGAATGAACGAACTGAGTTTTCCCAGGACCTGCTGGCTCGATTAGATCTGCTCTTGCCAGTTTCGCTATTGCTTCTCCTGTCGCGTCTAGATCTAAGTCAGCCAGCTCTCCCGCGACAGAGGGCCGAAAGGTCGTACCGAGAACACTTGCGGCCCGAATATAATTCAATGCGTTCTTTCCAACTCCAGCAAATTTAGGAAGTAGCACACTATGACCTGCAACTGATGGCGGAGTTGGATTCTTTTTATAATGCTCAAGAGTTGTGTCAGGTGCCGAGCGCGACAAAACCGTTGTTGAATATGACCCGTGGCTATCTTCAATCCAACTTGCTGCCAATTGTTTGAGTAAAAGTGGGTTGCCAGCACAAATCTCCCACATCCACTGTCGAGTCTCCGAGCTAGACTCTTTCCCCATTATTTCTTCCAATAATAAATGAGCTGATTCGATACCTAGAGGGTCTAACTCTTCTAGTATCCCCTCTGAGCTACTCTCGTGATTTCGAGCCCAAATAAGACTCTGAGTAGGCCAAGGACGCATTGTAAATATAAAGACAAACTGTGTTGACAAACTTTGAGTCAGCAAAGGGCTTAACGCATCCAAAGAGTCCGTGTCTGACCAATGCATGTCATCAATGGCAATTAACAAAGGTAGATCAGTCCATTTTGAGAGCTGTTCGACCAACTTATTACTTCGCTCCTTTATGGTCGAATTTTGGGCATCTTGGAAATCTCCAGCATTGAATGCTCTCAGCAAGTCGTTGGCCGTCCCGAATGGAGCGCTTCCATGGGACTCGGTAATGGGTAGGTGAATTCTTGAATAACTACCGAACTTCTCAAAGGCATATTCAAGCAAAGATGACTTCCCAAGCCCTGCTTCTCCAACTATAAATAGCACGTTGGATTCGGCGTCTCCTTTTAGCAAATTATCTATTGCGCTTTGAGTTCTTTGCCTTTCATATAAAACTGGTATGATTTACCTCTCTGAACCGTCGTACTCACTTTCGGCGTAACCTACTAACTATAGGGGACTCTCCCGATGTTATGAAAATAGCAACAAACTAAGCTTCATTCGCGTGAATGCTATTTCGCTTAAGCTTTACCTTGAACCAGGTGATCGAGTTATAGGACGAGCTTGTTGTGCTTCCATGAAGCAAGAACTTCAGTTCTCTGGCTGGACTGAGCTAATGATAGTCATTGACACGCTGCGATTGGATGCCAGTTTGAACGCAGATCAAGTAGGTATTGAAGATGGGTTATTCGAAAATGGAGAGTCAAAGTGAATCATAATAGGAATCGGTGGAACCATATAACTCTAGGTCCAGTAATTGTTGGGCTCTTGGGAATTATAGGTCTTGTTCTGGCTCCAAATGCCGGTGCGCTGGAACCTAGGGGACAATCTTCATCCTCAACTGTCGAGATTGTTAGCCACGCTGTTCCATCTCCTAGCTGGAGCGCTGCAGATCCAATAGACCTTAATGCTTACAATCCAATCATTGAGAGCATTTCGTGTCCATCTTCTTCCTATTGTATGGCTGTCGATGCTTCGGGACAATACTTCACCTTCGACGGTACTTCGTGGACTTCACCAACTCAGTTCGACCCCCAGACCAATGGTAACGGGAATTATGTCGCATCAGTCTCATGTGTCAGTTCAAGCTTCTGTGTCGCTGTTGATTCTTCAGGATACGCTCAAAGCTTTAATGGAACTAAATGGAGTACATCGGTATTGTTAGAAGGTTCAGGTAATGGGACCGGAATGACTGGTCAAGTCGTTATCTCTTCTGTATCATGTGCGTCTATTACATTCTGTGTAGCAGTTGATCACAATGGAAATGGGTTTACTTACAATGGAAACTCATGGTCGAGCGGAGTAACTCTTACGAGTAGCTCCGACGGTCTTTACTCAATTTCATGTCCTTCTTCAAGTTTTTGTGTGGCGGGAGACGATAAGGGGAATGTCGTCACGTTTAACGGAACTTCATGGACAGGGGCCGTAACCGCTGACACTTCTGGCAATAGGATTGACGCTCTCTCATGTACCTCTACAACATTTTGTATGGCGGTAGACGGTTTGGGGAATGCACTGTCATTTGACGGGACAGCTTGGGGGACTGAGCAACAGATCACTACTGATGTCGTGCCAGTGACCGATGTAAGTTGTGCAGGTTTATCGATTTGTGTTGCAACGCTCGATGACTCAAATGGGTCTGGCGGGCAAGGCGCGGTTGTGATGTACCAAAATGGTACTTGGCATTCTCCTCAAGTCATCGAGGCTAGCCCTATTGTGAACGGGAATGACATCAGCGCGGTCTCTTGTACTGGTCCTACCTTTTGTGTGACCGGAGACAATGTGGGCAACATATTCATTTATGGAACGCCAACGTCTTTACCACCTTCAGGACCCGGCTATTGGATGCTCGATGAAGGTGGAGACGTGTTCCACTTTGGTTCTGCCGGAAACTTTGGTTCAGCAAACAATTTTGGTGCCCCGGCTGCCGCAATGGCTGCTACCCCGAGTGGCCAAGGTTATTGGGTTGTAGCTATAAACGGGGAAGTGGACGCTTTTGGCAATGCCGTCAACTACAGCCCAAATGGTGAGCTGACAAGTCTTGTGACCAGCCCGGTTGTAGCTATTATTTCCACCTCTGACGGGTTGGGTTATTGGGTTGCAACTCAAGGCGGACAGGTACTTACTGGTGGTGATGCCACCGATTACGGTTCACCGGCCAAGTCAAATCTCACCCTAGCAAAAGGTATAGTAGCAATGACTGCCACCTCAGATGGTAAAGGCTACTGGCTACTAGGAGGAGATGGGGGTGTATTTTCCTACGGCGACGCAAGTTTCTTTGGATCGTCTGGTCAAATCAATCCCGCCCAAGCGCCTGGGGGAGCCAACTCATTTGTCCCAAATAAACCAATCAATGGAATTGTAGCTACCACTGGTGGCCAGGGTTACTGGATGGTTGGTGCCGACGGAGGAGTATTCGCTTTCGGGAATGCCGGATTCGTTGGTTCGTCTGGCCAAATCAATCCCACGCAGCCGGCCGGAGGAAGCAACTCTTTCAATCCCGCAAAGCCAATTGTTGGAATGGTAGCTACTTCGACTGGCAAGGGTTACTGGATGGTTGGTGCCGACGGAGGAGTATTCGCATTCGGAGATGCAGGCTTTGTTGGTGCGTGTCCTACTACCGGTAGCGGCTGTCAGACCCTTCAAAGTCCAATCATTGGTTTTACTCCAATATAGACGCTCGGAAATTTTTCTCTGCTTGGAACTGGCTAGATAATAGAGAGTAATCATTGAGGAGATCTGGGTTCCTAGCCAAGGGGTGGTGATCACTTCGCAGAGTCGGTCACCCTTCGCCACTCTAGGTCCCATCTTCAGCGATTTTCACCAAAATCCGAAATTTTAGCTAAGTAATAATATTTATACTACCAGCGTATAGGGTGATTGTTGCTTTCATCTAGGTACGTATTATCCGTACCTCCTAATCTTTTGTGTGTATGTATGTTCATGTTTCTCCTTATAGAG
>DAIDHF010000033.1 GCA_027452005.1 Acidimicrobiales bacterium | reverse complement strand
GTCATCTTGAGGCCTCTCTCGATGCACAGACGCTCGATCCGGCTTTCCATTGCTCTCCCAGCGCCCGGCCGGCCCGCCCGAGGGGCGGGCAATGACCCGGCCGATCCGTAGCCGGACGGCACATGCTCGCCGTCCCGCGATCCCTTCGGAGCGGCAGGTTACAGGCGAGGCAGGGCCGAGGGCAAACGCAACGGGAGGCATTGCTGCCTCCCGACCTGTTGCGTCAGAGAAAGGCTCTGTCGAAACAGGTTGAGCAACTAAAAGCCGCAAGGGACTCTCTGCAAGAGTCCCTTGAGAAACTTCACAGTGACGTTCTTAGAGTTTGGGAGCGCGACGTCAAGGCGGTTGAGATGGCCAAGAGTGCATCGCGCGTTGCACGACAGTCGGAGTTTGATCAACGAGTATTAGATGAGGTTGACAAGCTTGGCGAGTTTGTGAGGGTTCTAGGGAGCAACGGAGGTGGTGGACCTAGCGGCCCGAGAGATTCGAGTCTGGCTCTTGACCTGGCGGCAGCGAAAGAGCGTATTGTCCGACTGAGAGACACCTTTATCTCGGCGACTCAAGCCGAGGAAACAAGATCACAAGCAGTAGTTACAAACGCCACCGCCCTGGTCGATGAGGTTTCCTTGGGCCCTTCTCGGGAACCTTCTGAGACGGTTGATGGACAGATTGACCACGGCGGGCATGAGGTAATTGACACCCCAAGTTCACAAGGCAATCAGGCAGTCTCCACAGGACAACTTGACCGAGAGGGTCTCCATGGTAAACCGCCTATAGAGTCCAACCAGGAACTCTTTGTGGTCTCTTCTAGAGGGGTGGACTCTACCGGGCCGGTAGAAATTGTAAGGCCTGAGCCAGAAGTATCGGCTGCTAAATCCCAACTCGGAACTCTTGAGTCCGTGGTAAAGCGCGCCCAACAGCAAGTTGAGCTATCAGAACCCGCTCTGGAGCCCGACCGACCCCATTCTGCTGGCATGTCCACACGTCTCCCGGAGGCTCCTGGTTCCCAAGGAGTTCCAAAGTCGAGACGACGCTTTGGGTCAATTTTTAGGTCAAGGACCCCAGAAAGGCCGGAGGTCTCCATTCCCACTGGGATGCAACCCATTCAAGATCCACTAGACGCGGTGAGTACCTCGGTCCGCGTGATTGACCCAGCAGTTCCCCCCGGCGAAGCTGGCACCGAGAGTTCGTCACCTGATGAAGTGACTCTCGATGCTCCATCGGGTGTTGAGGCAGGCAAGAAGGAGAGTTCCCAGGGGCCTAGTGGGCCAGTTCTCGGGATAGATGTGGACCTAGCCCAGGTTCAAGAATCTCGTCCTGGCCCAAGAGACGAAAGCGAGCCGGTAACCCAGGTCGACGACCATGTATATCAAGTCGAACAAGTCGATAGAATCGAAAACACTCCGGTAGTTGAGGATTTGAAGGTAACAGTGGATGTCAGTCCTCAAATTGCAGATCAAGAGTCCTTAGAAGTTGAGATACCAAAGACCCCCCAAGAGGTTGCCCTTGAACGAAGAGATGGCATGTTAGACCCGATTCTCCGGGAGGCCAACCGACGCATAAAGCGCGCCTTGCAAGATGAACAGAACGAACTCATGGACAAGGTTCGCCTTGAGGGGGTCAAGAGACTCTTAGAGTTGCTAGGTCCCAGAGAAGACCAGATCGACTACTACGGTAAAGTAACCCTGGAGGTACTCATAAAAGGTTCTACGAGTGGCGCTCTTTATGCCAATGGGACCCGAAAGGAGTCTGTTAGCCTACCAAGTGATCTAGCGACGGACTTTGCTTGCAAGATCGTGGACGCCTTGCGTGGGTCAATAACCAAGTCCTATGAAAGCCTGGGGGTTGACTTAGTCTCCAACAAGCGCGAGTCGGCCCAGATTGGATCAAAGATTATCTCTGGGGCCTTTAGAGACTTGAAGACCAACTTTTTAGATAGTCTTCTATCGGATTTCATGATCGGGGCGTTCTCACGAGGGACAATTGAGGCCCTCGGAGCCAAGGCCGAGCTGGTCTGGATAGCCAATAAGTCCGGAGCGGGGTGCCCAGATTGTGAAGACAATGCCCTGGCTGGACCCCTTATGGCATGGGAAGAGTATCCCACCGGGCAGGTTCACCCGCCAGCCCATAGCAACTGTCGCTGTGTAATTGTGTCGGCAGCCAACTAGGCTCTAAGTCCATGCGTCCCCAAGAGAGAATGGCGAGTTCGCCAAGAGGATTTACCCGTGGTCGGCTGGCCCTGATAATTGGCGTCGCCGTGATCTTCGTCTTGATCATCTCAGCCAAGGGTTTGGCTACGTTCTACACAGATTTTCTCTGGTTCCAGTCGGTCCACTTTGAAAAGACCTGGTGGGGGGTGGAGGCTGCGAAAGTCGGGTTGGCCCTGTTCTTTATTATTGTATTTGCCCTGGTTTGCTGGCTATCTCTTACCCTGGCCGAGCGCGCCAAGGTGGACGTGGGGCTGGTCACGTCCAAGCCCGAGGACGAACTCGTTCAACGCTACCGGGCTACTATTGGGACCAAGTCAAAGTATCTACACTTGGCAATAGCAGCACTTCTGGGTCTGGCGGCTGGTGCCGGGGCGTCAAGTCAGTGGAACAACTGGATCTTGTTCAAGAATTCAGTGAATTTCACTCAACCGGCGTGTCGGATCCCGGGTTACGGGATCGTGTGCGTCGATCCCCAGTTTCACAAGCCGATCTCGTTCTTTGTGTTCAAGCTACCCTTTATAGAGTTCTTGATTAGCTGGGTATTTTTCTCACTTGTCATTATCACGATTGTGACAGCCGCAATCTATTACCTAAATGGTGGGATTCGACTTCAAGGTAAGGGCAAGCGAGTCAGCTCGGCAGTCAAGACGCACATCTCGGTCCTGTTGGCCCTGATGGCTTTGGTAAAGGCAGTGGGGTACTACTACCAGAGATTTGAGCTCGATATGTCCACGCGAGGTTTTGTCGAGGGAGCTTCCTATACCGACGTACACGCCCAGCTACCGGCGATCAACTTGTTGATGTGGATCTCAATTGTGGCCTGCGTGATCTTCTTGCTAAACATTCGCCGTCAGGGTTGGTTACTTCCGGCGACCGGGATCGGGCTCTGGGTGGTCCTGGCCATCGTTGTTGGCGCTATTTACCCAGCCCTTATTCAGAACTTCAAGGTGAAACCAAACCAGAATGCCTTGGAGCGCCCCTACATTGCCCGGGATATCACGGCGACTCGATTTGCCATGGACCTCAACAAGGTACACGTGATCCCGTTTCCATATCAGAGCACTCTAACGACTCAAGAGATCTCCAAGTACTCCCAAAGTCTCTCTGATGCCCAGCTGTGGGATCCAAAGTACGCCCTGCAAACCTTTGACAAGTTGCAAGACATCAGGTCCTACTACCAGTTCAATACTCTAAGCGTGGACCGATATCCAATTGGGGCTGCGGGGGCAAACAGTCCGGTCGTAATCGGGGTACGGTCCATCAATGACTCACAGATCCCGGCTCCGTCGTGGGTCAATAATCACCTCCAGTATACCCATGGGTATGGAGTAGCCCTTGCCCCGGCTAATCAGGTCTCAGATACGGCGACTCCAAACTTTGCAGTTAGCAATCTCCCGCCCACGTCTAGCATTGGGATGAACATCTCTCAGCCGTCGGTTTACTTCGGGCTCAATATGTCGGGGTGGGTCATTGGTAACACCAAACAGCCAGAGATCGACTATCAGCTTCAAAACGGAAACAGCCAAACATCCAAATACTCGGGAAGTGGGGGAGTTCAGCTCAATTCCATTTTCAAGCGTCTCGCATTCGCAATCCGTTTTGGAGACATCAACACCTTGATTTCGTCGTTGGTTACAAACAAGTCACGGATGATCTTTGTCAGGAATATTCAAGACGAGGTTCAAAAGGCGGCCCCATTTCTGCAGTATGACGCTGATCCGTATCCGGTACTCTATAACGGAGGACTCTACTGGGTTCAAGACGCTTATACGACGACGAACAACTTCCCGTATTCACAACCCCCAGACACGAGTGCCGTAAATCCTGCCGGTGGACTGGCCAACGTGAACTTCAACTACGTTCGCAACTCAGTAAAGGTTGTGATAAACGCCTATACCGGCCAGATGAAGTTCTTCGTAATGGATCCAAGTGACCCGATAATTGAGGCCTATGAGAAGGCATTCCCGGAGATGTTCACTCCGCTAAGTCAGATGCCGATGGGGATAAGAACCCATCTTCGATATCCCGAAGATCTCATGACAGTTCAGGCATCGGCATACGGGAGCTACCACATCACCAACCCCGTTGGATTCTATAATCAGGGGGACGCTTGGGAGATCTCACAGGATCCCGGCTCAGGTAACCCGGATTCGGTGTTCAAGACCCAGTCAGTGGTTAACTCCCAAGGACAGGTCGTGGTAACCGGGCTCCAAAGAATGGCCCCGGTCTACCAGGAGATTCAGCTTCCGGGGACCAGTACACCAGTATTCTCGCTCACCGAACCCATGGTTCCTATATCTAGCAACGATCAGGTCCAAAACTTGACAGCGTTTATGGTCGGGCTATCTAATCCGTCTAACTATGGGACCTTAGACGCCTACGTACTTCCACGAGGAGAAACCGTCGACGGCCCGGCTCTCATGGACGCCACCATGGCTGCTACGCCGTCGATATCACAGGCGATCTCACTCTTGAACACCCAGGGATCAAGCGTTGAACTAGGAGACGTACTCCCTATCCCGGTGGGCAATACCATGGTTTACGTGAGACCTCTCTATGTAGAGTCGTCTAGAAATCCTCTCCCTCAACTCCAGAGAGTGATTGTTGTAACGGGTAAGTCTGCGGCCATGGACAACTCACTGCAGCTTGCCCTTTCAGATCTTACCCAGAGTTCTATAACTTCAATCTTGCCCACAGGGCCTGTGTCTACGTCGACCACACCTGGTTCTTCTGGTGGTTCATCTCAGGCTTCACAGTACCTGCAACAGGCCCAGACTGACTATCAAAATGCCCAGCAGGCACTGTCAAGTGGAAATCTGGGTCAGTATCAAAGTGATATAAATCAAATGGACCAGCAGATACAACAGGCCGTACAAACTCTTGGGAACTCATCCGGATCAAGTCAATCATCTAGCCTTGGTGGGCCAACCACCACGACTTCGATAAAGCCAAATACCACTTCTACAACTAACAAGACTAAAGTTAGATCGGGCACCCAAGTTTCTAAAGGGTAACATCTCCGCCTAGGATGTGTTTGGTTCAAGATGACTGAGATACTCGCACATCGGGCCATTATTGGCGACGAACGTGAAAACACAATCGGGGCGTTTTTGGCGTGCAAGCACCAAGGTGTGTTTGGGGTAGAACTTGATGTTAGACGAACTAAAGACGGGGCGTTAGTAGTCCATCATGATCTTGGCATAGATAATGTCGGTCAAATCCCCGATCTAAACCTTTCAGAGATTCCATCCTGGGTCCCACGCTTAGGCGATGCACTCGAAGCTTGTAGTCCAATGTACGTAAACGTTGAGATTAAAAATGATCCGAAAGAAGTTGGATATGATCCGAGCGGGGAACTTACTAACTTGGTCGTTGGCGAAGTACAAAAGTACGGCCCGGAGCACATTCTTGTATCGAGCTTTGATCTAGCAACTATTGATTATGTCAAGTTGACTTCCGAATCGGTCAAGACTGGATTTCTAACCCTCACAGCTGATGATGACATGATTGAGATGCTTGTAGAGCGGGGCCACAACAGCGTGAACGTACACTTTCTGGGACTGACGGAAGGATTTGTCATGCTCGCTAGGCGACGTGGACTCCTCGTCTGTGCATGGACTGTCGACGTTTCAGAGATCGCTAGGAAACTAGTCAAATGGGGTGTTGACTACGTGATAACCAATAAAGTCGAGGAGTTGGCCATAGGATTGGGTAAGACCTAGTACTCCAAGTCGGCCAGGACATATACGTTTCACACTAGGAAATTTGGCGCTCTTTTGAACATTTGCGTGCTAACAAGTAGGCTAAAGAGACACATCGCGGGGTGGAGCAGTCTGGTAGCTCGTCGGGCTCATAACCCGAAGGTCGTTGGTTCAAATCCAACCCCCGCCACCAAGGAAAGTGCATGTAGGGGCCAGTGCGAGAGCATTGGCCCTTGTGCTACCCGGGATAGCGTCCCATAGGAATCTCACCAATCCAGTTGCTTCCTACAATTTCGATACCGACATGCGTGGATCTAAGTGTGTGATGGCACCTCCTGGACCGACATGCCCAGGGAAACAAGAGCGACAGGCAAGTCACGGTCGGCCAGCTCCTCGACCGATGGCCTGCGTGTTGCGTGGACACCAGCGGAATGGTGTTCAAACGCGATTCGCACTACTTCATAGAGGTGCTATCCTAGCCAGTGGAAGAGCGCCAAAGGCTCATTACCCGGGAGGTGAGCATCAATCAGGTGGAGCGTTGCTCTGTAGTCTTCAAGTGGTTCCCGCAGGAGGTGCATCGGTGGAGCCGTACTCATCAAAGAAGGAGGAATCTACCGCGGTCACAAGCTTGACGTGCTCTTGGACTTTTACGCCTAACCCGTAGTCGCGCAGGAGATCATAGAGTCGATCCCCGATTTGCATCATATGGGGCCAAACAATTGCGAAGAGCAAATTATCGTAGTGCAATCTTCGTTTACATCGACCACTATAAGACTCCTCGGATCGTGGTAATTCTTCACTACTGGAATCCACACTGGGATTAGTTGGCAATTCCATCCGTACCATCTAAAAGATTGGCGTTGAATTGTGAGTTCTATGGTGTTGGTTTCGAGGGTATTTGTCCTGTATACTCACGAAGAAGTGCCAGGCCAGATAGTAAAATTCCGGTGGAAAGAAATTCGGACGTTGTCAAAAAAACTAGTTCTTATACTCGCGGTATTTGCGGTGATTATAGTTCCGGCATCGTTGGTCATGACTCAAAAATCCTTGGCGGCAGGGTCAAGTGGCGTTCCGGTTACCTGGAATCCGACCCCATCCTCACCCGACCTAATGAACTTTGATGCCCTATCGTGTACATCTATAGGATTTTGCATGACAGGCGGGATGGGTCAGGGTACACTTTCAGGTTACTGGAACCTATCGTCGGCTTCGATTTCCTTTGTCCCGATGTCGTCGGCTCCAATGAATCCGAATATCACCTCAATTTCGTGCGATGGGAACTCTTCACCAACGTTGTGCATGGCCGTAACACACGAAGGAGACGCCGAGGCCTATAGCGGTGGGGTTTGGACAAGTTATTCAAATATTGATGCTTCAAACGCTCTTACAGATATTACCTCGGTTTCCTGTACTGGCACCACGGTTTTTTGCATGGCCGTTGACTACGCAGGGTATTCAATTTCATATTCGGGCGGCACCTGGTCGACTTCGACTTTAGTTGCTTCTTCAAGTCATCTTCTGTCGGTGTCATGTGCATCGGCAACAATGTGCCTGGCAGGTAACAGTTCTGGTGACCTTTACGAATGGAACGGTAGCACCTGGGCGGCACCTAGTGGACTGACCAATCCAGTCGATTCGACCTACTTGATCAACTCAATTTCGTGTCCAACCATCTCGTTTTGTATGGCTGTTGACTCAGCCGGAAATGCCTTGGTGGTTTCGTATGTAACAAGTTGGAGCATTACACCAACGACGATAGATTCAGGCACGCAGCTCACATCGGTATCGTGTCCGGCTATTGGCTTCTGTGCGGCTGTCGACATAACGGGCAAGGGATTTACCTTTAGCGGCTCGTCGGGATGGAGTAGCGCCACATTAACCGGTACGACAACTTTGAGTTCTGTAATATGTGAGACACAGTTTGCGTGCATTGCAGTGGGCGGGAGTCAGTATGCCACGTTCGGCGGAACCTGGAGTACCGGGGTGGTCTCTGGATCTTCGGGGATTCAAGGCGTGTCGTGTGTGTCGGCAAGCTTTTGTATGGAGGCAGACCAATCCGGAGATATCTTTGAGTACAACGGATCGGTTTGGTCTACTTCAGGATGGACTAACCCTATTCTAACTAGCAATCCATGGCACTCGATATCGTGTTTTTCTATTTCATTTTGCGTTGCAGTTGGAGGGGGTGGCTACGAGTCGGTGTTTTCCGGATCGACCTGGTCAACACCGACGGTAGTAGATAGCGGGCGAACTATGGTGTCGGTCTCATGCTATTCGTCAAGCGCCTGTATGGCAGTCGACAGCTCCGGATATGCAGTTGCATATTCGGCAGGTACCTGGACTCCAACATCAACCTCCATTGATGGGTCATTACCTATTGCTTCGGTAGCTTGTACAACTGTTCCGGTTTGTGTTGCGATTGAGCAAGCCGACGCACCTATTATCTATTCGGGAGGTAGTTGGGCTTTACCTGGCCTCGGAATCGACTCGGGCCAGGGGGTTGTTTCAATATCGTGTCCGACTTCGGTGATTTCGGGTATTTCATTTTGCGGGGTGGTTGACGGGAATGGTGCCAGCACGGGAAACGGGATTGAGTACAACGGTTCAACCTGGACGTCTCCGTTCTTGGTTGGAGGGGGATCGAGTCTCTCCTTACAGTCAGTATCATGTCCAGCACCCGGGGTATGTGTTGCAGTGGGGATCGGTGGCACTGGGGCTTATCTTCCTGACTCGTATGCCGGGGGATGGACCTCTAGTGGCATGATCTCAATTGAGAGTTCCGGAAATCCTCTTTCTGCGGTTTCGTGCGCGACTACCGAGTTCTGTGTGGCAGGAGATGGATCGGGGTATGCCGACATCATGAAGGCAACCTGGTCTACAACCCCCTTCAACATAGGAACTTATGCTCAGGCCTATACGGCTGTGTCTTGTCCCTCCACGACCATGTGTTTAGCTGGCGACACGTCGGGCCAGTATTCGGTATATTCCTTTACCGGTTCGCCGAGTTGGACGGCTCCAATCCCAGTATCCTCGATAGTAGACGGAGACACGATTGATTCTATTTCTTGTCCCACCATCTCTTTTTGTATGGCTGTAAATGCGTCTGGACTTGCCATGACCTATAGTTCGGGATCCTGGTCGTCTATATCTCCTGTAGAATCTGCTGCTGCCCTGGTGGCGGTATCGTGTGCGTCATCATCATCTTGTGAAGCAGTTAGTGCAAACGGCGACGCGTACACTTACTCTGGAAGCTGGACCGCGGACGGGTCAATCGGCACGGGACCGTCGACTCCTCCAACGTCAATGTCGTGTCCTACCACTTCTCTTTGCATGGTAGTCGGGTTGATGGGAACCGTTGAGGTTGGAAGTGGAACTAGCTGGACGTCGCTTTCGAGCGTAGATGGGACTAACGAACTTACCTCTGTGTCTTGTGCCAGTTCCAGCGTCTGCACGGCAGTTGACAGTGCGGGAAATGTGGTCGAACTGGCCTTCAGCGGCTCATGGACACCAACACTAGTGCCGGTAGATAGTGTGTCTATCAAATCTATCTCGTGTCCAACCACATCATTTTGCATGACGGTCGATTCGGCGGGCAAGTCTTACTATGGATCTGGTACCACTTGGGCAGCGGCCACCGTGAACTCCTTTAGCGTGCCCCAGAACGTTGTGTCATGTCCCAGTCCCAACTTTTGTGCCGCGGCCAGCCAAGGTGGACAGATGGACTCAGCTGGATCCTCGACAAGTGTTGCAACCGTATTAGTTAGTCCCAATGATACGGGGGATTCCGGGGCTACCTACACCGTAAAGTTTACAACCTCAGCCGATGGTGCTCTTACCCCAGGCGTTGACTATATCAAGCTGAGTGCCTATCTAAGTGGTGCTGGCCCAGTATTTTTGGGTAACCAATCAACAGCGTCAGATTTTTCTGTAAACGGAGTGGTTGCTTCGTCGGTATCGTCACCCGACAACGGGGATACCGAGTTGATTCAGGTGCCATCTTCAGCAACCGGAACCGGTGCATCGAGTGTCATTACAGTGGTAATTCACAACGTCCAGAATCCATCAACTGCTGGTAGCTACAGTCTGGATGTGGCTACTTCTCAGGATCAGGCAACGGTTAGTTCGTCTAGCTTTTCTATAACGACCGGCGTATATGCACCGAGTGTTTCCTCCAATAACACGGCGGCTCTACAGAGCGCAACCTATACGGCTGGCTTTACGCCGATGGCCTCATTAGTCGCTGGCGTAGACACTATTACGCTAGATGCATCGGTTGGGGCACCTGGGACGGTATTCCCGTCAAGCGCAACCTCGTACCAGGTCAGCTCTACCGGCCCGCTTACATCTGTGTCTAGTGTAACCGTCACTAATGGCGGAGCAACCGTTACGTTGGTAACGCCAGTAAGCACATCTCTTGACGTCCCGATGAACGTAAGAGTTATGGGAGTTACTAATCCGGTTGCGGGGAGTGGCCTTTACATCTCCATCTCAACCTCGCAGAACCAGGCCCTCATGCCAACCCCAACTTACGCAATATATCCGGGAGTTTCTAAAGTCTCTGTCGCCAATCCCACGCCTAACGAGGCGAGTTATTCGGGTGCTTCTTATGTGGTTGGATTTACGACCTCCTCAACAGGAGTTCTAACTGGAGGAAGCTCATTTATAATCTTGACGGGTACATATGGAGCATCGGGAATTTCTTGGCCAACCTTGGCATCAGACTACGTTGTCAACTCTGTGGCTGCGTCCAGTGTGTCGGTTGCGAGCGGCAACGTAACCATTTATCTGGCTAGTGGTGGCAGCATTGCTTCTAGTACGGGCGTAACCGTAGATGTCACTGGAGTCACCAACCCCTCCAGTACCTCATTGAACGACTATCTCCAGGTGTCTACCTCCTCTGACACGGCCCTGGTAGCGAGTAACAACTTTGTGATTGCGGGAACCCCGGTTGGACTTGCTATAAACCCTCCAAGTGGTTCCATTACGGCAAGTACCATAGCAACCACACCTCTTAGTGTTTATGCGATTGACTCGTCTGGTTTTCCGGCAGATGTAACGGCATCTACTGTGGTCTCCCTTTCTGCTAGTCCGGCCGGATCGGGGACAGACTTCTCTGTTACTTCTGGAGGCCCAGCTGTTACTTCTGTAACAATTCCTGCTGACTCTTACAATATAACGGTTTATTTTGGCGATACTCAGTCCGGAACTGTGAGCATCGGGGCCACTGCTACAAGTCTGAGTCCTGGTAGCCTGTCGGTCAACGTGGCCGCTGTAGCGCCTCCACCAACCACGTCTGCTACTACTATCTCACTCACATCGTCGACTCAGACGGCTAAGCCTGGGGCTTCGGTGGTCTTTACGGCCACCGTTGAGAACACATCGACGAGCTCTTCTAGTCCATCCGGGCCGGTTTCCGGAGCAACGGTATCCTTCGATGTCTCCTCGGGGCCCGAGGCTGGAAAGACCGGCACCTCAGTGACAAATTCAAGCGGGCAAGCAACATTCACGCTTACCAACTCGGGTGTAGCTGGCACTGATACGGTGAGCGCCGGAACGGTTAATCCAAGTACTGGGCAGGCCGTCTTGGCCAGTGCTAGTGTAACCTTTTCGGGCCAGGACACTATTACCCTTAGCCCAACCATTCAGGGGGCCGACGTTGGTCAGACCGTGACCGTTACGGCAAACGCGGTAAATCCATCGGGGGTAGCTCTGGTCGGGGTGAGCGTAACCTTTAGCGTAACATCAGGTCCCGATAGTGGAGCCAGCGTGAATTCGACCACAGATACTAAAGGGGAGTCGTCATTCACCCTGGCGGCGGTGTCGGCTGGTACGGACGTGGTTTTGGCCACACTTTCAAATCCAACGTCAGGGAGCGTTATCCAGGCAAGTCCGGTGGATGTCAAGTGGGCACCAAAGTTTGTGATTTCCAATTCGGGAGGTGGGACTACTAGCGGGCCCTTAGGGCCGGGAAGCAAAGTTACACTGTCAGTTACTCTAACTTCACCGGCTTCGTCATTGATTCGACCTCAGGCCGTGGTTAACTTGGCTGCCAGTTCGAAATCGATAGAGTCGGTTATTCATACATCAGGTGGAAATGTCCCCGATGTTGGAGTGCCGGTTGACTTCTCGATCACGAGTGGCCCAAATTCGGGCAAAGCTGGAACCACGTCTACCAACTCGGCCGGCACGGCATCATGGTCTTACACGGGTAGTGGGGGGGCGGGAACTGACGCGATCGTGGCCTCATTTACCGACTCAGCTGGGCTGGTTCACACGACCAATTTTACGGTTACTTGGGTCCTGGCTAGCACCACGACATCGACTTCAACGACCTTGATCACGACCACGACAACAACAACTCCGCCATCCACCACGTCTACATCTCCACCTTCTCCGGGCACCACGGTTACAGGCAATAGCCTTGGTGGGTCTACCAGCTACATTGCGCCTTCAAGTTCGCCACCTCCCGGGCCTCCTGGGCCACCTCAAGCTACTACTCCAACAAGTGCATCTACCGCCTCATCAGCTCCTGCCACGGTCGCCCCGGACTTGAGTCACCAAAGGGCCGGTTCCAAATCCACTTTACCGACCCAGTTAGCTCTTGGTCCCGGTGGGCTAATGGCAGTTGGCGGTATCACCAACAACTCTAACGGGGCCAAAGCCCCAGTGGCCGCCGTCAAGGCGTTAGTGAAGGCTGGACAGACTGGTCCGGCAATGCCCTATTCATCGGGTTATGGAATTGGACTGGGTGGGGGGCCACCTGGACCGGCTCCTTTGGCCCGGTCAATTCCTACCCCCCTTCAGGCATTCCACTCCTTCAACAAGACGGTCAAGGGAAATGGGCTAATAACGTTCGTTCTAATATTCCTAATTGGTCTTCCCGCGCTTGTTTTCAACTCGGCACTAAAAGAGCACCACGACGCCCTTGCAAAGTCACGGGGCCCCATTCGCCGAGCAGTATCAGCCGTTGAAAGGTTCTTGAATGACCTTCACGGCGCAGTCCTACTTGGTCTGTTCTCGATCATTGGAGCCGTCCTGTACGCTCTCGACGATCCATCTTTTGGACTCAACCTGGGCTCTCTAGCCGAAATAGTCGGATACGTGGGAGCGATTGTTGTCTCAACATCTGCTACCGAGGTCTTGAGAGGAATCTACGTACATCGCCGATTTTCTAAGGTAGGTGACCTTCGTGCATACCCGTTGGGGATTGTGATTGCTGTGGCCTTTGACGTGTTCTCAAGAGTGTCTCACTTTGAGCCAGGATATGTTTTCGGAATCTTGGCGGCGATGGTATTTAGAGTACAGCCCACTGGCGAGGAAGACGGTAGATCTTTGACCTACTCCTCGTTGTGGCTACTGGGTCTTTCGGCGCTTGCATGGGTTATTTTTGGTCCTGTCAATACAGCTGTTGTTCACGGGAATCACAGTTTTGCAATGTTGGCTACAGAGTCGCTCCTGTCTTACGTGTGGATCTGTGGACTCCAAAGCCTGTTTTTCGGGCTAATCCCGGCACGATATATGGATGGACACTCGATCCTGGTCTGGTCAAAAGCGGCGTGGGTTTCAATATACGTGGTCGTGACCTTTATCTTTGTGCAGTTTATAGTGCACCCTTCTGCCGCAGGATACGGTGGTAACTCTCACACAAAAATTCTTCCCTTGGCGTCGATCTTTATTGTATCGGCGGTAGGTGCTGGAGTGTTCTGGCTTTATACCCACTTCAAGTGGGGTAGGGTGGAACAAAAAGTCCCCACCAAGGTCAGCTAGCAAGTAAATACGGTACACCTGTCCTCTAAGGGCGTAGTGGTGTTATTTCGTATCTTTTGGCCTAGTCCTCATGATCAAGCCCAAATTCACAAGGGGCCTAGACGTCATCTACGAATGTCGGTATCATCGAGATTTCAATTGGGTCCAATAAAGTGAGATATGCATTAGCTAGCTATACTTCGAACATGGTCAAAATGTTCATGGCAGTAACCGAATTCACAAAGCAGGCTGATAAGATCTTACGCAGTCCAGTGCACTTCAATTGGGAGATTTTGTGCATATTTGGTCTAATAATCTATGTTTATGCGACCGAAATTGAGCATAAACGATACGACACCGTCTTGGCGGGTGTAGCACTTTGGCTGGCAGACTGGTTTAACGAACTCATAAATACAGCTGTTTTGCACGTCACCCATCATGCTGCCCTCTGGACGGTAACGGGTGATACCAGCTACCTGATACTGATTGGGATCTCAATTGAAATATCACTGTATTTCTTGATAGATGGCATTATTTTCGTCAAACTTCTTCCCAAGTCAACGAGTATGAAAATTGCAGGTATTCCAAACCGAATCGTGTACGTTGTTGGAGCCTCTATTTTGTCTACCGGGGCCGAGCTAATCCTTCGACAAATTGGTATCCTGCACTGGGGATATTGGTGGTGGAATGTACCCATGGTCATTATCCTGGGCTATTGTCCGCTTTACGGGATTGCTGCGTGGGTTCACGACAATGGATCAAATCGTTCAAAACAGTTGATGATTCTAGGATCCATTGCTGGAATAGATGCTATTTTAGCTGTCATCTTCGGCTTTGCTGGCTGGCTGTAATTATTAGCTCCCAAGCCGGTAAGGGACTAAATCCTCTGTCCTGCTTCGGCTGTTGGTTTTATGCTCTATCGTGATTGCACCAGGTCGGTTAGGAGTTTAACCGCAATAGGTGGTCTTTCCGGGATGGGCTGGTAAATTAGATGCATTCATATAGTAGTTTTAGCCAAGCTAAGGGAACTGTGTGGGCTTAGGTGTAGCTGTAACCGATGACGTGGGATTTGGATCTTTTGCACATTCAGATCACGGTAAGCGCCACGAAATACTTTTTCGGCACCTAGTGGATGGATCGGGGCTAACTAGTGAGATGGCCACTAGATGCGAGTGGGATGATGAACTGGTGTCTCAGTCAGGAATCTTTGTAGCTGAAGTTCCATTCCTGAGCGTGGGTGGGGGAATAGGATCTTTTGCAACTATAGATTTCTTGAGGATCTCAGGAGTTCCGGCCTCTTCACTGGAAGTGGTGGGCCCATTTAGCAATCCTTATGGAATGCTAAAAAGGCTTCTAGATAACTCTCAGATTCCGAGTCATGAGCGGATTAGGTCGGGATCTTCCGACCGTGTCGACAACATTTGGGGATGGCCGGGTTACTCGCTAGAGGAGGCCTATAGAGAGAAACAACTAGGACCATTATGGCATTCAATATCTGAACCAATACTTTCTGAGTACCATACCCCGCGGGCGTCCCAGGTCTATAACGCAGTAGACAGAGAGGGTGAGCGTATTGGATGGGCATCGATGTATACCCCCGGACGAGTCCCGTTTATTCGCAAGAGAAAGGAAGGGGGCTATTTTGTAGTCATTGTCCCTCACGACGAAACTTACCTCCATAACATGCAGATACGGAAGGTCCAATATATCCACCTATCTGTGGGATTTTCGGGAATACATCGACCTCCAGATTCACTAAAGTACGAGACAGAGACATTGAATAATGGCATTGGCCATGATGTTGGAATGAAAAGGGTAGTAAATGTCTATGAGCCCCACGAACACGTCTATGAAAATCTAGTTAGAAACTCGGGTTCAGTGTTACTCAGAGGTTCTGCCAGTTCTGCCATGCAAGTAATTCAACGCCTTGCCCAAGAGCATAGACAATCTGAATCAAAGTTTGAGCTATTCCATCTCATCAGAGACCATTCCAACCACAATCCCCAGCCTCTTCTATGGCGAATACCGCGCAAGAATAATTACTCATATCAGGCGTTTACATTTGCAAAGGGTTCTTTTGGGGGTCAGATTCAACAGAAATATCGCAAGATTGGTGACGACAAATTGAGGGCTGAGCTACTCTCGAGTGTAGCCAGCACTGCCATTCCGCACCGCCGTTTGTGGGAACAGCAAATTGCTCAAGGGAAACGTGATGGGTGGTATCACCCCATTTTCGGTGACGGCGAAGGGTTCGAAGTTAGCGATAATGGTAAGGTAATGTCTACGATCTGTAACGCGGGAGGGGATAGCAGAGTGGTAGAAACAGATTTTCTAATTGACGCAACCGGGGTAGAGGCAAATCTGAACGAGCACGAAATTCTTTCAGATCTAGTGAACTGCACTGGGGCCAAGATCAACCCACTAGGTCAGTTGGCCGTAAAGGAGAATTTCGAAGTCGAAGGGACGGCAAGTCCGACTTTGGCAAGAAGTAATTTTAACGGGAAGGTCTACGCAACGGGGATTGCCACATTGGGTAATACCCACACTATCGCCATGTACTCGTTCTGGGGCTTGCAGTATTCCGCCTGGAAACTTGCCCAGGACCTAGCTGAAAGCGGCTTTTGTCATAAGATGACCAGTTTTCGTTCCACAATAGGCTGGCTAAGGCGAATAGGTAATCGTGAGCCATGACCTTCACCTTGCGGGGTCGCCTGCAAACGAGGATGTTCCTGGTTGTTGGCGTAGGAGGAATCTGGACGGCAATTATTACGCCGTTGCTGCCAAGTCCGCCAATGGCTGGGCGTAGCGGAATTGGAATGGCACAGATGATCATGGCTAGAGACACGGTTGTGATTGTTCCTTTCAATAAGCTCTGGCTGGATTATCAAATTACCTTTGAGACCATTGCGGTAATGCTTGGGCTCGGGCTTATCTGGGAGTGTCTATATCATTGCCTTCAGCAGGTCAGATGGGATAAGGACTGGCCACCACTTTTCTCCCTATTAGAGGTGATTCCTGAAGGGTTGGTCCTGTGGGTCATGATCAATGCACTTGGCATAGAGCACGGATCTATAGCCCTAAACTCCCCGGGAATCCCCATGTTTGCCATTCACCTCATTAGTACGTGGGTGATTATGTGGATATTCATGGTGGGTCCAATGCATGTTATTAGTCTCCGTTGGAGATTTGAAGGTGGCGAGCTGATCACCCGTCGGATACGAGCTTTGGGGAAGGCTTTCTAGGGATCTAGAGATCATCTACTCCCGGCGAGAGTTCTTCCGTCTTCACGCGTGCGAGGGCACTTCACGGTGTCTACGAAGCCTTGGGCAATCTTGGGAATTAAATAGCCGAACTGGCAAATTGACCACACAGGGACCTTAGGCCCTGGTTGCCTGGTAAAAGGTACTTTATGATCCAACTTATGTCCTGGCATGGCCACTAGCGAGTGTGTCAGGTGGCTATTTTGGCGAGGTGAGTAATTGTATTCGAGGAGCTTGCGAGACCTAGCGCGAGGCGTATTGGAGATATGAGTCATATGAGTGACCCCGACGCGACTGGTAACCTTCCGGAAAGTTACGACGCAATAGTTATTGGGGCTGGTCATAACGGGCTGTGCCTCGCCGCCTACCTCTGTCGGGCCGGACTTTCCACATTAGTCGTCGAGCGGCGTCACGAAGAGGGGGGTGGCGTCAATACAGAAGAGCCGGTAAGGGCTGGTTTCCGGCACAACATGCACGCCCAGTATATGGAGTTCTTTGACATCATGCCCATGATGTCGGATTTCGAACTCGGCGACCTGGGGCTTAGAGCCGTCAAGCCTGATGCCCAGGCTGGGATAGTGTTTCCTGACGATAGACCCCCGATTGTTCTACACCGCTCAGAGTTGATTGAAAAGACCAAGAAGAGCATCGCTCGCTATTCAAAAACAGATGCCCAGATTTACGCCGAACTTAAAAAGAGAGCCGATGCAATGGAGTCCGTAATAGCCGCAGGCATCTATAATCCTCCCTCCCCGGAACTGGTTGAGGGTCAAGGTAGCGTCCTAGAAGCAGTTTTTGGAGATTTGGGGATCTCAGCAAACTTTATGTTGAAAAGTCCCCGAGTCGTTATTGACGAGCTATTTGAAAGTCCAGAGCTCAGAACGTTACTTTACAGGATATCGGTGGAGTGGGGTGCACCCGTAGATGAGTCTGGCCTGGGTGCCATGTTTCTGAGTTTCGTTATGTGGACGATTGGAAACTGGAAGTTGTGTCTTGGCGGCACCCACTCTCTGGCTAAGGCCATGACCCAGGCCTGCTACCGGCAAGGGGTAGATCTACTGGAAAATGCGCTCGTCGAAAGAATTCTGGTGGATGGCAAAAGGGCGGTAGGGGTCGGCTTAAGAGGTGGTCGCGAAATCCGGGCTCGTCAAGTCGTGGCATCAAACGCCGATCTCAAGCAAACTCTTCTTGAAATGGTTGGGCCTGAAAATCTTAGCGAGCGCTGGGTAAGGCGAGCAAAGGCTTATCGATATGGCCCAAGTCATGTACTGGGGACTTTCGCCTTCTGTCTTCGAGAGCCCCCAGACTACCTTGCAGCTCAGATCGATGAAGACATCAACAAGTGTTTTTATACGGTAGTCGGTTTTGAAGGGCCTGATGACATGCTTAGATACATCAGAGACGCCTATTCTGGGCGCTTACCCAAACCAGCTGCAGGTACTTGGATCAATACCCTCTGGGACCAGTCGCAGGCCCCGAAAGGAGAACATTCGGCAGGGGGTTGGTATTTCTTCCCGCCCTCTAGTTCGCTCTCCAATCAAGAGTGGGCGGAAATACGCCTCAGCTTCAACGACTCTTTCCTCACCGAATGGCACAAGGTAGCACCAAACATGACCAACGACAACGTAATTGCCAAACGGCTTTATACTCCAGACCAGATGGAGCACAAGAATTTAATGAGAGAAGGCGATTTTTCGAATGGAGAATTTTCACTTGATCAATTGGGAGCCAACCGCCCTTTTCCAGAGGCCTCGAACTATCGAACAGAAATCGACGGGCTTTATCTATGCGGTCCTTCGGCAGCGCCTGGAGGTGGAGTCCATTCGGCCTGTGGGTACAATGCATTCAAGGCCATAGCTCAAGACCTGGGACTAGAGTCTCCCATTGTGGGCTCGAGAGGATACTAAGAACAAAGGTAACGCAATTGCCCGATATTTATACAGATGAGTGGTACGAAGCGGTAAAAGATGCAATAAATGAAAGTGCTGGGAAACTTGCTGATCTTCCCGAAGGCTCCTTTATTGTAGCCATAGAAATATCTGCCGATGGCCTATCTCCATATGTCGACACCTTGACTGGTCTCAGGAGATTCGTGGTGAAAATCGAAAGAGGAACCTGCTCATGGTACAAAGAAGTATTTTCGAAAGACGAGGAATATGATATGGCGCCCGGAGGAGTCAACTATAGATTTATTGGCCCAGCGCGGGCCTTTGACGAAATAGCCGGAGGGCTGCTTGACCCGGTAGACGCTGCTCTTAAAGGCGTAATCAGGGTAAGAGGGGACATGCGATTCTTGATGCGCCACGCTGAGAACGTAAAGGTACTTCTCGAAGCTTACACCAGACTCGTGCAGACAAATTGGCCTCTCGGTAAACCCCCGTATTTAGACAAGACTCCTAACGAGGTGGCAAATGCGTGATGCCTATGATGCCGTAATTATTGGAGCTGGTCACAATGGCTTGACTTTAGGAGCTTATCTTGCACGAAGTGGGTTGGAAGTTGTTGTCCTGGAGCGCCGACACGAAGAAGGTGGCGGCCTCGCCACCGAAGAGCTTACTTTGCCAGGATTCCTCCACAACGTACATGCCAACTATCACACCTTTGTAGATATGGCCCCGCCAGTTAAAGATCTTGAGGTTCGGACGCACGGGGTTACCTATATAAGACCTGAGGTTCAGATGGCATCTGTTTTCGATGACGAAACGGCCCTGGTAGTTTACAACGACTTAGACAAGACCTGTGAGTCAATAAGTCGTTTTTCGGCGGAAGACGCAGATACCTTTAGGAGACTTTATCTTGAGGCACATGGATACGTAGATCTGCTTTTGGGGACTTTAATGTATCAGCCACCAATGTCAGTCAAGGAACTGACAAAAGCCCTTGCCTCTTTTGGGATTGAAGATAGATCTGAGTTTTTGGGGGTAAAGTTACGAAGAGAAACTATCAACTGGTTCCTCGATAAACACTTCACTAATCCAAAGGTAAAAGCCCACCTAGCATTTCACGCCGCGATATGTGGATATGTGAATGATTTACCCGGACTGGCTATTGGATTCCCACTTTTGATTGGAAAAATTGATAACTGGCATCTTTGCGTGGGTGGTTCCCATCGTCTAGCCCACGGGCTCTGGCGAGACCTCGCCCGTCACGGGGGAGTGATGATTTCAGATGCGGAAGTGTCGAGTATCGCAATAGATAGTGGTCGAGCGGTGGGGGTAACACTGAGTGATGGAACCCAGATTAGTGCGCGCAAGCTGGTTGCTTCCACCGTCGACGTTGAACAGACGTTTCTAGAGATGCTTGGCGAAACAGACATAGACGCAGACCTTAGAGGTAAGGTAAAAAATGATATTCGCCATCAGAAATGGTCGCTATTCTCCGTCCACCTTGCTCTGGCCGAGTTACCGGCATATAAAGCGGCTAGCTTTGAGCCCGATGTGGATCGTGCATGGGTAGTAAATCTAGGTTATGGCTCCCCCGAAGAGTTGAACGTAGACTTTGAGGCCATTCGCCGAGGCCGTCTGCCAGGGCTTGCAAAGCCCAACGCAGCCGTCAACTCCTTGTATGACCCCACGGATGCCCCGCCGGGAAAATATACCGGTCTGTTGCGCCAATTTGCTCCTTATTCGCTGAACGGGAGAGGTCCCGCTGCTTGGGATGAAATTGGTCGATGGTATGCAAGTCAGTGTATCCAGGCCTGGTCGAATTTTGCCCCTAACATCAATGAAAAGTCAATATTGGACTGGGTACCATATTCACCAGCTGATATCCCTAGCAAGATTAGAAACATGGTAGACGGTGACTGGATGATGGGGGAAGTATCCTTGGACAACATGTTAGACCGAAGACCGTTGCCTGAATTAGGACAGTATCGAACGCCAATCAAAGGCTTGTACTTGGCAGGCTCAACCCAGCATCCACATGGTTTTATTACGTTCGCTCCGGCATACAATGCTTTGCAGGTAATTGCCGAGGACCTGAACCTAGACAAGTGGTGGAATGTGATCTGATGAGTTTTCAAGGCAGAGTCGAAATCTGTGTCCTGATAGTCTTAGGTGACAGGATCGCGTTCTCGAACACTCGTTGCTGTTCGTGCTCGTGCAGAGCTGCTCGCCGTAGCGGTCCCTAAGAAAGTGAAAAGTCCGATCTACCGTGTTTTCTACCTAGGTACTATCCGTGAGATCTAAGGAGCAACAAAATTATCTCCCAGAAATTATGGTAGTAGGAGACGGACCTGCGATTGGGATGGCGGAAATGCTGAGAGGACTTGTGGAGGCCAACTTAAGAGACTCGAAAACTCGGGCAGTTCTAGCCAGTAAGGCACGCGGGGCCGTCATCCTCGAAGCATCGGACAAGGAGCTAAGTGTTACCATGAGCTTTACGAGTACCAGAATTGAACTACTTCCATTCGCTCGAAGTGGACTCTCAGTTTTGACCGGTCCATGGATGGAAATGACAAAAATCTGTAGCGGAAGGATCTCTCCATTTAGAGCAATATGTGGCCGTCAACTGAAAGTTGTCTTTATCCGACCTTTTTCAGTCTTGTTAGTAGCGGCGTACATCATGAAGGTTCCCCGATCGGTTTACCGTGAAAGGCCCATGGCTGGTCGTATTATTCGACTCTGTTCCAAAGTTAGATCTGCCATGACCTGGAAGGGATTCTCGAGAAAATGAAAGGAAAAGTATATTGAGTTCGTTTAACAATGGCCTTGAACATGGGCTGGCAATGCCAACAATTTCGCCCCAATATCCACCTCCCCCGGTCGAATATAAAGAGGCTTCACTGGTTGTAGGTATCTCAAGTGGGGATTATTCTGCTCAAGTAATTCCCGATGGTTTCCAGCCCATTCCAGGAGGGTTTTGGGTGGTGCTATTTGCCGATTACCCTCAGTCTACAATTGGACCTTATAAGGAAATGGTTGTCCTTATATCTGTCACTTTTCGTGATGTGGTCGGGCTGTACTGCCCGTTAATCTATGTGACCTCTGATGTAGCTCTTTGCCAGGGACGTGAAGTTTGGGGGTTTCCCAAAAAGCTGGCACAAATTGAAGTCACTTCGACAACCACCGGAGAAGTGTTATGTTCTCTAGAGCGACACGGTAAACCCCTGTGCAAAATATCCGGGATAGTTGACCAACCAGGGGATCCGTCTCTTGCTAGTGCTATTGGAAGTATGCCGATATTCAATAGGAAATATATTCCCGGTCCGTCACGCGAAAACGTTGATTTAGATTACGTAACGTCGGCCTATATGAGCGCGAGTCCAGACTTGATCTATTCTGGGGCTGGAGAGCTTGTCACCTACGGCGAGGTTGCTCATGTACTTGAAGGAAGTTTGAAGCTACAGCTCGTCAAAATGTCGGCTAACTGTATTCTATCGGAAGGGCAAAAAGTATTACTTGACAACCAACGGCCGTAGATGTGTGAGAGGCAAGCATTCAGGCCAAATTAATACCAGTGATCGCCAAGTTGGGATTGCAATATCTCGGCCAAGACTTTCTCAAGATTCAACTGTAGGTCTTTTGGCTTAGGGTGTATTAGGGTGTTGAGATATGACCAAAATCCCGCCACGGCAAAGGCCAAGATATAGATAGCTATAAGTAATAAACTAACGCTAATCAGTATTCCGACAATAAAAGACATAGTTGTAGCCATGTTGTCAGTATGCTTGACTGGCAATACCAAAAGTACCTAGGAAGTTCGGAAATTAGTCCCGAAATATTACGGGGAGAAATAACTAGTAGTCTTACGCTGTCGAGGTATTTGGATTGTTAACTCCGGAATCGGTAATCCAATCGCCAATCCCAGAACTATCAAGAGGGGGCCCGTGTTTGGGTCAGTTGCACTTCCCGTGAGCAATCCCCCAAGAGACTGTCCAAAAATCCAAAACATTATTGCTAAGACCGATCCCAATAATAAACAGACCGGTTGGAATTTCTTATAAAATATCCCCAGTCCAACAATTAGCTGAAGGCCACTTAGGGCAATTGCCAGGTCCGCACCGTGATTTCTAGAAACGTCAACTCCAAGTTGCTGAAATGCCCTGAGCCATCCTGGTTGCCCACTCTGGGCTAACTCAATAGATGAAGCAATTGAATTGGGCTTTCGATTGTTGGGTAATAGCACAAATATTGAACTAAGAATCCAGACAATTGACCACAATAGTTCACCAATAAAAGAGCGAATGTGCCAGTTGCCTGGCCACCAGCCCTGGTGCCCGATGACCTGGGAATCCGCATAATAACCTGCTGATTCCTCCATCTCGTTTGACGTTGTCATTAGCAAAGGTTTATTGGAGCTGTTGCCCGCAAGTATTACAACAGCGATTAAAGCATATAAAATAACTGCCCCGGGAGCTCCAGTTAATGGAGTACCAGTCCCGGTCAAGATTTCACCGAAACCTTCACCCAACCACCACACAACCAAGCTCCAAATAATAGAAGCATAAAGCGTAAATCTAACCCTAAAGCTACTCAAAAGGCATATTCCAATCAACAGCTGAATCGCGGCAAACAATAAATTCCACTCTGCTACATGAGAGCCAATTAACTGGATACTCCACCGGATGGGAGAAGAAACAAAGCCTGGCTGGTTAGCAGCTGCTGGAGTGAGTACTTGAGAAAGAAACCACCTGGTAAACATGACGTGTTGTAACTGGAGCAATCCATCTAGCGACCAAATGAGACCTAAGATACTCTGAACATGTCTCATATCTAGACGCCGAAAGGAAATCCTGGAATTCAAAGTGACTATCTTCACGAAATCTAAACAATTATATGTGTTAGGAAATGGATAGTTTGTCTACACCCCGAGTCACGCGAACAATGGTAGCGATCAAAGTCAACCAGATAGCTCCAACAATAACTAGAAGAGCGACTACAAAATACCTACCAAAATCAGAAAGAGGCTTTTTTGGGTTAGCATTTAAGTAGCTAGTTCCAGGCTTTGAATACGTTACGTTGTAGGACGTACTTGTGGTACCTTCAACTTCCGTACTAGAAGCATCAGTCAAGGTAGCTGTGAACGTCTGCAACCCGCTCCAAGTCGGATAATAAGTTACCGAAGCAGGCGAAGAGCTGAATTGAGTTGTACCTATTGGCACTAAGTGTTTCCCGCCAAAAAGTTTCGTGGTGACGTAAAAATGAATCATAAGTCCTGGCGTGGTGTCATTAGATCGAACGGACAAAGAATCTACTGAAATAATCAAAGGGCTGTGCGGACCTGCGCCACGGTTAATACTCAACGTAAAAGAAACAGGTTGACTTGGTACACTTGTGGCCGCCTGAGCTACAGCCAAAGTAGTCCCAAATTCAAAAGTGCTTCCAAGAACTATCAAAAACCCAATTGAACTCAGTAGCACGCTCAACCTTAGCCGTTTCATATATCAAATCTCCTCTACTTGAATCTGGTGTTTTAGAAGTGACCGGTCTCGGGTTAGTGACTGTTTGTATGCCTGTTCTTTAGTACTCTTGACGAAATTAGTATTACCAAGCACGGGTTCTGGAACTCTTGTGTCGTCTAGATCTTCTTTCAAGCTCCTATTGATATCATGAAGATATGCCGGGAGCGGCCCATTGTTACTGGTATGAAGTTGGGTCTTGTTGTTTTCAAATTGTATTTCTTCCATTTCATTTATCGATAAGATTGGGACGACGCGAAACACTAGGAGTAACAGGAGCGGGATTGCGGCAATACCGGCTAACGTAACAGATACGGAAATCCAAGTGAAGTGATAAGAACCAAAGGTGCCAGAAACCCGGCCATAGTTTGCTGGCCCGACCACCATAACCATTCTCTTTAGCCACAATGAACCATCAACCAACGCGGCACCAAAGATAATTGTTCCGATACGGCGAGTTGGTTTAAGAGCCATGATTAACGTTGGCAATATACAACCGGCTACAACAAATATCCAAAACCAAAGCGCATAGCGGCCAACGAGTACTGCAGAAAAAACCGAAGCTACTCCGTCTTCTCCTACGTAGCTTCCCGGCAAGAAGTCAGCGACAGTCAAGTATAAGTAGGCCGCACCAAATGGAACCATAATATATCCAAGTCGAATAAAATGTCGCTCCACAATAAAGGAGTCTAGATTGTATATTTTACGAAATAGAGCAACAATCAAAATGACCAACGCAATTCCAGAATATAAAGCGGCCACAACAAAATATGGTGCCCAAATACTCTCGTGCCACCAGGGACGGCTTGTGAGAGAAAAAGCCCAAGATAATACAGAGTGTACAGAAACAGCAATCGGAATTATCATAATTGCTATCAATCCGATAGACCCATTGAGAATTCTGCGTTGTTGAGAGTTGCCTTGCCAATTCCACGATAGTTTTCGGTAAACGTTTTCGAGACGTCCCCGTCCATGGTGTTCTAGGTACCGTCTTCCAATAGATAGATCAGGTATCATTGGCAAGTAAAAGAATACGATAGAAGCAAACGCATAAGTAGAAACAGCCACAAAGTCCCAAAAGATCGGGGAAGACAAATTTGGGCGATAGATCAACTCTAAGATACGTTCAGGGCGACCCAAATGTGGGAGAATAAAAAGTGCACCAATTATGACTGTAACAACTGCTGTAGTCTCTGCAATTCGGGTAAGAGGTGCTCTCCAGGTTGCCCCGGTTAGCCGTAGAATTGCGGAAACTACGGCACCTCCATAGCTCACCCCAATAAACGTAACGACGTCAGCAATATATATTGCCCAAAACGCGTGATTGTTGTATCCAGCAGATCCAAGTCCTCGGTGAACTTGTACTAACCATGCAACAATGCCCCAGGTGACTATTGAGGCAAGGATAATGACTGCCAGCCAGTAACGCTTTCCAGGTTCAAAAATCGGTCTCATGGCTGAGGACCGGATTTGATTAACGGGTGGTATTTCGTCTTGCATAATTGTCACTTTCTAGGCCGATGCTGAATCGTTATTTAGGTCTTGGCCATGCCCGGGTATGTACCAAACACGCGGATTGGTTCCGTAAGACTCTTGAAATCTGTAAGCATCATTATCTCGTAAAAAGCTAGACAACTTTACGACATTACCCGCGCTATTAATTGCTAGGTCGTTTGACAGATCTCCTATATAAATAACTCCCATAGGACACCCAGCAACGCAGGCAGGAAGTTCACCGTGAGGTAGCCTGTCTGCGCACCACACACACTTGCCGACGGTGTCCTTTATCTGAGGAACCGGCCATTCTGGAGATTGCTTCATTCCAGGAATGCGTGCTGCAGCTGGAGGAGTAGACCAGTTGAAGTATCGAGCTTCATACGGGCATGCTGCCATACAAGTTCGGCAGCCGATACAAGCACTTTGATCTACCAGTACAATACCTTCGTTAGTGCGGAAGGTTGCTCCAACTGGACATACGTACATACAGGGAGGGTTTTCGCACATCATACAAGGTCGTGCCATGTGGTAAGTCTGACCAGCTGCACTTTGCATGGTATAGACCTTTATCCAGGTTTGCTCTGCGGCTAAGGAGTGCCTTTGCTGACAGGCCATTGTGCAAGCTTTGCATCCATCACAGTTGCGAAGATCAAAAACCATTGCCCATTGATGAAGTGGTAAACTTGATTGACTCTCCGCGCTTGCAGTATTTCCAAAAATCTCGATTGCACTCGTAGTTGCTAAAGCGCTAGCTCCAATTAGACCAACCCCTCCCATGAAGCTACGGCGGCTTATACGACCCCCCTTATGCATTTGTCCTTCAACCATGGCAGTTTGCGATTGTATTTTAGGTAATCGCCTACGTATCACAACTGTTTTACGAGAAGACTCCAACTTTTGTTACCTTTCTGTCCGCAGGTACGGATCTTGTTGATCTATCTATATTTGAGTAGTAGCGCTACGCGATGGTGAGAGTACCTTTCATATAGCCCTGAGTTGCCATTGCCCCTCCCATTCCATCAGCCCCGGTACCACAAGGGTCTAGGCACTCCCAGTCAAATGTGCCAGACTTGGTGGCGGTAAAGGTAAATGTCACAGTTACCGGCATATACTCACCATTTCCTCGGGCTGGCGCAGCCGGGATAACGGCATTAATGCCTAAACTCGGAATTGTAAAGGTATGAGCAATTTGTGCATTGGACATAGACGTAATTGGACTACCTGAAATTGTTTCAGTTCCTCCAGAGACCGTCAGATAAGGTGAACTGGCATTTGGAAATGGGGTAGGGCCGTCGTCATAACTTATGATTGTCAGAACAACCCGTGCTCCCTTGGGAACTATCATGTTGGCTGGTACATACTTGGGCCCTTGGGCAGGTCCGTTGGAGTTGTTAATCATTCCCCCTGTGAGGATCGTCGTATAGAGGTGTACCGTCGTTGGAGCCGTAGCAGCCGCAGCTGTTGATCCTGACGCGCTTGTAGTGGATCCACATGCTGAAGCTCCAATAGCGAGAGTTAGACCAACGAACAATACACCAATAACTCCAGTTGCACGTGAACTGATACACCGCGATAGACGGATATAGGTGGGACGCATATAATAATCTCCTTTATTTGACAGATATTCTATGAAGCATTACTTCGGCTTTAAGTCAGCCATACGCACTCAAGGCAAGCAAGCTTCAATGTATTTAGTATCTATTTGAAAAGCATGAATTACTAGCCGAAACCTACGGTAATTTAATACCGTAATATCCACGACCGTTAGGCGTTTATGGATTCGGAATCAATCGAAAAATTGTAAAGTCAACTTACGGAGTTTGTAAGTATTTGGGACCAATGTCACTACCTAATATCTTGAAAATCTGAGAAAATAGGATACAAAATGTGACTGACATGTTAGTAGTTCTCTAAATGTTCAGCCCGATATGTAAACCAGCTGTGTCCCTAGATAGAGGCATGTGAGAGTGAATTCGCCAAACAGTGGAATTACTGGGCTATTGATCCCGGAAAGCCCTATAGAAAATCGTTCCTCTGCATCGTACGGTAGTAGAGTGATGGGAAATCTTAACATGGGCAATGAACATAAATTGGGCCAGAAGATCAACGTGGTTCTTGTGGAGGATCATCGTATGGTCAGAGAGGGAACACGTGAGTTGTTGGAGCAATGTTCTGATATCCAAGTCGTAGGGGAAGCCGGCAGCGGAGAAGAAGCCCTAGAGCTACTAGCACGTTTATCTTTTGATGTAATGATCGTGGACATTCAACTTCCGGGTATTTCTGGGATTGACCTAGTTCGTGAGTCCAAGAAACGAAGCTCACAAATAAAATGTCTAATACTCTCTGCATTTGATGAGTATGTATTTGCAGTGGAAGCATTAGGAGCTGGAGCTCATGGATATCTTTTGAAGACTGTCGGAATTTCGGAATTGATTGGAGCTGTCCGTGCGGTTGCAACCGGTTCCACCGTGCTTGATGACGGGGTATCCAAGCGGCTCGGCAAGTATTGGCATCAACTTGACCGTCATACTCGTGAGGAGTTGACGAGAAGAGAAATCGACGTACTAAAAATGCTTGCGCTTGGAAATTCTAATAAGGAAATAGCTCGTGATCTCAATCTTGGTGTTAGAACAGTCGAGAGTTATGTATCAAATATTCTTTCCAAATTTGCCGTGCGCTCCAGGACGGAAGCAGTGATCTATGCTATAAACAATCACCTCATATCAAATGGAAACATTGACAATTCGAGATAATAGCGTGTACAAAGTAACTTCTTACGCATTCAAGAGATAGGACACTCGGGTTTGCTTCGGGAAAGCAGCAAAGTGTCCATATCGGAACTTTGGGATCGGGCAAGCCATCCACCATGGAGAGATAGGTCTTTCTGGCTGATACAAGGCATGGTTCTCGTGTTAGCAGGATTGCACTTAATGGGAGATCTATACATATCCAGTGTTGAGAATATTTTTCCAACGAGCGTACCTGTCGAATTGCTGCTAATCCCTATCGGATATGCAGCAATTCGGCACGGTTTGTCGGGATCAGTAGCCACCTCAATTTGGGCGACTGTGGCCTGGCTGCCCGATTTGGCTCTTCCTAATGAGCAAGGTCATCCAATAAATGATATTACTGAGCTTAGCCTTATTGTCGCGGCAGCCATCTTTGTAGGCATCAGAGTCGAAAAGGAGTCCGTTGAGCGGACCAAGGCGTTGCAAGCAAAGAAAAAAGTGTTAGAAGCCGAAACAAGATATCGTGAACTATTTGAAGCAAATAGCGCACCAATTATCTTGATCAATAGTGACAGGATTATAGTTGAGGCCAACCCAGAGGCAACTAGAATGTTTGGAAACAATATAGTTGGGCGAGATACTTCAGAGGTATTCGATATTGATATAAATAGTGTCGCTTGTAACAAGCAGACGGTTTCAATCCGAGCAGGTGAAGCTAATGGAAAATACTTTAATTTTAGGTTATTAGTTAGCGAAATTACATCAATTGATCCCAACGTTAGCTCTGAAAGACAACTGGTATTTCAGGATGTAACGGAAGAACAAAGGGAACGCGCATTTGCAGCAATGCTAATCAATACCCAAGAGGAGGAGCGAAGGCGGATCGCACGAGAAATTCATGATGAACCTTTGCAAGCACTTATTCAGCTGTCGCGTAAGGCAGAATTAGAAGTGGAAAAATCTGTCTCTAGTGATAGTGGTGAAACTTTTCTAAAACTACGGAAGGTAATCCTTGAGATTGTTGCCCAACTTAGAAATGTGATCAAGGGGCTCCGTCCTGTTGGCTTAGACCAGCTTGGACTTATTGCCGCCTTGCGAGCGCTGGTCTCTGATTTAGAGGATGGGCATGATACGAGAATTGACCTAAAGACTAAAGGGATTGAGGAGCGCCTTAGTGATGCTGTTGAACTTGGGGTGTTTCGAATTATTCAGGAGGCAATTAATAATTCACTTCGTCACTCTAGGAGGCTGCTCATTTAATCGATGTGAATACGGCACACCTCGGGTTTCTATGGGTCCCGAATGGGGTTTCGGGGGGGTGGAAGGCGGGAGTCAAGGGCGGCTTGCGGCTGGCGTAGCGCACCCTTGACGCCCGCCACCGTGTAGGTCCCGCCAGCAATCCTTTCTTGGGTCCCGGCGTTAGCCGGGACCTTGTTGCAATAGGACGCGCACGCGTCTCGTCTAGGCTATTTAGTGAGAAACTACCAGCTCTAGAAGGGAAAAACGTGCGCGTCACTACTGCATTCAATATCATACTGGCAATCGTCGGGATATCGGTAACCTCGGTGACCTTATACTCCGGAAGGCATCGTCGTTGGGATTCGGAGTAAGAGGCGCAAGCACCGCTGTCCATGTGGTTTCAAGACCTGGTCCTCCTACGACCGTTCCGTGCGCAGGTGGCGCCACCTCGATCTGGGTGCCACCCGGTGCTTTCTTGAAGCCGAGATCTGCCGGATCGACTGTCGGCGCTGCAAGAAAGTGGTAACCGAGGAGGTTCCCTGGGCAAGGCCGAGGGCACGCCATTCCCGCGACTTCCAGGATGTCGTTGCCTGGCTTGCCCAGCGTACTGACAAGACGACAATTTCCAAGCTGCTGCGGGTCTCCTGGGAGGCGGTGGCCAAGATCGTGACCGATGTGGTCATGGAGACCATCGACGATACTCGTCTGGACGACCTGTACCGCATCGGCGTGGACGAGGTCTCCTACCGAAAGGGACACCGGTATTTGACCATCGTCGCCGACCACGACACCGACGGAGCCGTCGTGTGGGCTGGAGAAGGCAAGGACCACAAAGTGCTCGAAGCCTTCTACGACGAACTGGGCGAAGAGCGCCTCGCCAAGCTCCAAGCGGTCTCCCGAGACATGGGAGGCGCATACGAGAAAGCCACGAACAACAAGGCTAGTCATGTCACCCAATGCGTCGATCCGTTCCATCTGGTAAAGCTCGCAAACGAGGCCGTCAACAAAGCCCGGCGGTGGGCCTGGAACGTCGAGCGCAAGACCAATCCAACGGCCAAACGCCCCCGGGGTCGTCCGCTATTAGACGCACCATCTCCACCGCGAAACAACGTGCGCTGGATCAAGAATACGCGCTGGGCACTCGTGAAGGACCCTGACGATCTGACGGACAAACAGATAGAAGTGCTCCACGAACTGCGTGTCGCCCGTTCGGTACTCTACCGTTGTTGGCAGCTCAAAGAGGGCATCCGCGATCTCTACCGACTGAAGAGACCCCAAGATGCAGCAGTCCATCTCGACTGGTGGCTGGCGTGGGCGTGCCGATCCCGCATTCCCTCCTTCGTCACATTGTCGAAGACGGTGCGATCCAACCGCGACTCCATCCTTGCAGCGGTGGAACTTGGGCTGTCAAACTCCAAGCTCGAAGGGTTGAATTCAAAGATCCGTCTTATCAACCACCGTGGATACGGACATCACAGCTCAGCCACCCTTATCGCGATGATTTACCTATGCTGTGGTGGTATGACTGTTCAGTTACCCAGCGAGCGAGTCCCGATTATCCCGAAATGACCCACGGAAACCCGAGGAGAACCGTGAATACTCCCGATTTTCTGTTCGATATGGGAAAATAGTTTATGGCCATAGGACTTCTTTCAAAACAAGCTCAATTCAATGATCCTGCGAGTCTTTTAGAAGATCGTTTGGATGAGACCTCCATCTATAGGTTCCTAACAGACCATGGTGGGGCTCTCTTCCCAGATGACTACTTTTCAGATCTCTACTTAGATTCCAGTAGGGGAAGGCCGACAATTCCGGCAAGAATTCTTGCAACAATCATGTTGCTCCAGTCCTTAGAGGGATTATCTGACAGAGAGGCTGTTGACACTTTTGCTTTTGACCTAAGGTGGCAGGCATCAGCGGGATGTGAATTAGCTCCTGCACCTCCCAGTTCAACAGTGCTGGTGGGACTTAGAAATCGCCTTAGGGCATCAAATAGACCAAGGAGGCTCTTTCAAGACACGGTCGCAATAGCTAAATCATCAGGAGTTCTAAAGTCAAAGACCAGGGTATTTGATTCAACTGCTCTATATGACTCAGTTGCAACACAAGATACAGTAACCCAGCTTCGAGCTTCAATTAGAAAGGTATTAAACCTGCTTCCCAATGAGGCATCAGAGAAGGTTCGCTCAACTCTAAAACGGGATGATAAATACGACACTTTAGGCAAACCCCCTTGTGACTGGGATGACAAAGAAGCCAGAGAGGCTTTAGTTGACGAACTCGTAAATGACTCACTTTTAGCACTTCAAGCCATAGAGGATATTTCTGACATAGAACTTAGTGAACCAGCCAAAGAAGCAGTGGAGCTGCTTGCATTGGTATCTGGCCAGGACATTGAACAAGATGAAACTGGAGTATTTAAAATAGCCAAACGAGTCGCTAAAGACAGAGTCATTTCAACGATAGACACCGAAGCCAGGCACGGTCACAAATCCAAGAACAAGCGCTTTGACGGATATAAGACCCACGTCTCGATAGAACCTGACAGTGAGATTATTTGTGAAACTACTGCCACTAAAGCAAATGCCCATGATCACGATGCCATCAATGAACTCACCCAAGAGCTCGAATCTGACAATTCCCAAGACGACTCGGCTCCTCTAGTAATTGGAGATGGCGCCTATGGAGATGGCCCATCACGGGAGCTTCTAAAAGGAAAAGGGATCGACCTAATGGCAAAGGTAACTCCAGTTAGAAACCGCCCCGGCCTATATACAAAAGAAG